>CAJXAS010000001.1 GCA_913050305.1 uncultured Polaribacter sp.
TATACGGAATCTTTATCTGTTTGCTGTAGGTGTTAAAATCTGAATACCGAATTTTTATACTTATAACTCCCGTTAATTTATTGCCTTTTCTTAGTTGATACGCTAAGTTTTCTGCCATTGCAAATAGAGTTGCTTTTAGTTTTACCATATCAATAGTATCTTTGTTGTAGGTTCTTTCTGTAGATAAAGATTTGCGTTCATGAAAAGCAATAATTGGCGGATTGTCAATGCCATTTGCACGTTTCCAAATCGTTTTTCCGTTAGCACCTAAAACACTCACCATCATTTCTAAAGGCATTTCTTGAATAATCTTTACTTTATCTACTCCAAGATTTCTTAATGTTTGATAGGTTTTATTTCCAACAGAAGGTATTTTCCGAATAGATAAAGGCGCTAGAAAGTCTTTCTCAAAACCTACATTAATTAATAATTGATTGTTCGGTTTTGCTTCGCCAGTAGCTACTTTAGAAACTATTTTATTTTGTGACATTCCGAAGGAAATAGGTAATCCTGTTTCTTTGATAATAGTTTGTCGCAATTCAGAAGCATACTTATAGCTTCCAAAAAAAGCATCCATACCTGTAAGATCTGCATAGAACTCATCAATACTTGCTTTTTCGAAAATAGGTACTTTCTCTTTGATGATTTCTGTGACTAAATTAGAATATCTAGAATACGTACCTGTATCTCCTCGAATGGTAATTGCTTCCGGACACAGTCTTTTGGCAATTTTCATAGACATGCCAGAGTGTACGCCAAATCGTCTTGTTTCGTAACTACAAGCCGCAACAACACCTCGGTCTCCAGTACCACCAACTAACAAAGGTTTTTTTTGTAACCTACTGTCAATCAATCGTTCACAAGAGACGAAGAAAGTATCTAAATCGAGATGTAAAATATTTTTTTCCACAGTACAAAATTAGCTACAAATTCGTACATTTGTTGCTCAATATTGTAGCATTATGAATAATTTATCAAAAAATATAAAACATTTAAGAGGGTTAAAGAAGTTAACACAAGAGTCTTTGGCAGAAGAATTATCTGTAACAAGATCAAGAATAAGTTCTTATGAAGAGAACAGGTCTTCACCAACCATCGATTTTTTAATTGATTTTTCTGCATATTTTAGGATTCCAATTGATATTATCATAAAAAACGATTTGACAAAAGCAAAAGATGTTTCTTTTATTGAAGTAGGAAATAAAAGAGTCTTGTTTCCTATCACGGTAGATCATGATAATGAGAATTTAATTGAAATTATTCCTTCTAAAGCATCTGCAGGATATTTATTAGGATATGACGACCCCGAATATATAGAACAATTAGAAAAAATAAAGTTGCCCTTTTTACCTACCGGAAAACATAGGGCTTTTCCCATAAAAGGAGATTCTATGCTGCCAATGAAAGATGGTTCTTATGTAGTTGCAGAGTTTGTAGAAGATATTAAAAATGCAAAAAGCGGGTATTCTTATATTGTTGTCACAAAAGATGATGGAATGACGTATAAGCGTTTAGACAATTTAATAGAGGAGAAGCAATCTTTTTTATTGAAGCCAGACAACTCTAGCTACCAGGCTTACGAAGTACCTGTTGCTGAGGTTTTAGAATTATGGAAATTTACCTGTAGCATTAATACACAAGAATATGAAGAACATGAGTTAAAACTGAGTAGCATTATACAGATGTTTAACGGCTTAGGAGTAGAGTTAGAAGCTTTAAAGAAATCTTTGGTTTAAGGTTTTGATATTTTTTTAGGGTGAGACACACGTAATGCTATTAGTTAAAAACGTGTGTTAGTGTAGTTATACTTCTCATATTAAATTATTTTTTCTTTTAAATTACTAATATTATTTATTTATATAAAACCTGATAGCGCAGATTTGTAATCTATACCAATATTTATTTCAATAATATCTTTAACTCATTATTATGAGAGAAAGATGCTTGCACTAGCCTTTATTTAATACTCTTAGATAGCATAAATTTATTGTGTTTAATTTTGAAAAGAAAGGTAATAAAATTTGAATATGGAGCAAAAAAAAACAGTTTAGAGTGAACTAAACTGTTGTTTTGTAATTGGTTAAAATTTGTAGCGAGAACGGGATTTGAACCCGTGACCTCAGGGTTATGAATCCTGCGCTCTAACCAACTGAGCTACCTCGCCATTGTTTTTGCGAGTGCAAATATAATTACTTTTTATAGATTATCAACATGTGTTTTTAATTTTTTTTACATAGAATTAATAGCTATATTGCTCGCTTAACAAAATTAATAATGGAAAAAATACAATTTGAATTAGAAATCCCTATTCATGCATCTCCAAACATGCTATATCAATATATTTCTTCACCCTCTAATTTACAAGAGTGGTTTGCAGACAAGGTAAACTCTAGGGGTAAAATATTTAGTTTTGTATGGGAAGGTACTGAAGAGTTAGCTGAATTGGTAATAAAAAAGGCAAACGAAAGAATTCGTTGGAAATGGTTAGAAAGTGAAGGAGATCATAGCTTTTTTGAAATTAGAATTGAAGTAGATGCCTTAACAAAAGATGTTTCTTTAATTGTTACAGATTTCGCAGATGATGAAGATGAAGTAGAGGAGTCTAAACAACTTTGGGAGAACCAAATAGAAGAATTAAGACATACAATCGGTGCTTAAGGTATACTAAAAGGAATACTAAAAAGAATATTAAAAACCAGCAGAATTGCTGGTTTTTTTATCTTTAAAATCTAAGTAATTGTAGTAATTTTGTAATTCTTAAAAATAAAGTAATGATTAATTTTAACGGTGAATTATTATTCAAAGAAAACATAAAATTAACTACAGATAATAGAGGTTTTAAATACGGAGACGGCATTTTTGAAACGATCAAAGTAGTACACAAAAAAGTAATTTTTTGGGAAGACCATTATTTTAGATTAATGGCATCTATGAGAATGTTACGTATGAAAATTCCGATGGAGTTTACATTAGAATTCTTAGAAAAAGAAATTTTAAAAACAGTGGATGTTTTAGAAGACGGTGCTAGCTTTCGAGTTCGTTTAAATGTTTTTAGAAAAGACGGTGGTTTGTACACTCCAAAAACGAACGCTATTAATTATCTTATTGAAGCATCAGAAAGTAATTATAAAACTAAAGAAACCTACGAAATAGATGTTTTTAAAGATTTCTACAATTATTCTGGTTTATTATCTACAATAAAAACAAATAATAGGATGCTAAACACATTGGCAAGTATTTATGCCAATGAAAACGATCTGGATAACTGTATTTTAGTTAATGAGCGCAAAGGTGTTGTAGAAGTTGCCAATGCAAATATCTTTATTGTTAAGAATAACATTGTTAAAACACCTGCCTTAACAGAAGGTTGTATTAAAGGTGTTGTTAGAAGTAAAGTGATAGATATTTTGATTAAAAACAAGGATTTTACTATTGAAGAGACTGTTATATCTCCTTTTGAAATTCAGAAAGCAGACGAGGTTTTTATTACCAATGCAATTATGGGCATTCAAGCAGTAACTAAATATAAGAAGAAGTCTTTTAATACAGATTTAGCAGGTAAGTTACATGCTAGCTTAAAAGTTTTACAGATTACAGGAATTTAGTTGAGGTTAAAATCTTTTGGTGCATTTGCCCAAAGCTTATAATTTCCACCTTTTTCTAGCAATTTATTTTTCCAAAGGCTCTCTTCATCGTTAGAAAAGATATTGTCAAAATCATTTTCTGCAACAAACCAAGAATTCTCTTCGAGTTCTTCTGTTAGTTGATCTTTGTCCCAACCAGAATATCCTAGAAAAAAGCGAATTTCAGATGCTGCTAATGTTCCTTCATTTAATAAGCTTTTGAGCTGTTCAAAATTCCCACCCCAAAAAACACCATTTGAAACCTCTACACTATCATCTAATAGTTGTGGTATTCTATGCACAAAGTATAAGTTATCTTGCTCTACAGGGCCACCTTGGTAGATGTTAAAAGAACAATTTATGTCTGGTAATAAATCGTTAATACTATACTCCAATGGTTTATTTAAAATAAAACCTACAGAATTAGTTGCTGTATGCTCAGTTAATAAGACAATAGCTCTATTAAAAGAATTATCATTTAGAATGGCGGGTTCTGCAACTAATAACCTGCCTTTTTTAGGGTGTAGTTTAGACATGTAATTTTTTTTATTAAATATAATGAAAATTTTAAACAAAAAAAACTCTCTAAGAAGAGAGTTTTTATATAATTTAAAACTGTAATTCTTAGTTTACTGCTTCGCTTAATCCAGCTCCAGCTTTAAACTTTGCTACATTTTTAGCAGCAATTTGAATTGTTTTTCCAGTTTGAGGATTTCTTCCACTTCTTGCAGCTCTATTAGATACAGAGAAAGTTCCGAAACCAACTAAAGCAACTTTTTCACCTTTCTTTAAAGAAGATGTTACGTTACCTGTAAAAGATTCTAATGCTGCTTTAGCAGCTACTTTAGAAATTCCTGCGTCAGCAGCGATTGCATCGATTAAATCTGATTTGTTCATAATAAATTGATTTTTTAATTATTAAATAATGTTGTTTTTTGCTTAATAGCTTAACAAATATAGACGGATTGTGGGCTTACGCAAATTTGAGTGCTAAAAAACCCCCTTTTTGTTAATAAAAGTAGGCCAATTGTTAACAAACCTAGTGTTGTAAATCGAAAAACGCTACAAACCCTACTCATAAAGGCTTTACAACATTTTAGCTTCTGATGAGAAAGAATACCCATTTAGTAAACTTTTAGCATCCATTTTTTTCTTACCAGAAAGTTTAATTTCTTCTATGATTATGTATCCTTTACTAACAGCTACTTTTAATTCTTTTTTGGTAGCAATTATTCTTCCGAAGGTAAAATTATGATCTGCTATTTCTTTCTTAATAGCGTAAATTTTAGTAGAAATCTCTTCGTCGTTATTTTTAATAAGTGTCCAAGCTGCAGGAAAAGGGTTTAAACCTCTAATTTTATTATAAATACTATCTAAAGAATCAGACCAATCTATTCTCGTATTATCAGGATTTAATTTAGGAGCAGATTTTTCTTCTAAATCTGGTTGTTTTGTTGTCTTTACATTCCCCTTACTAATATAGTCTACTGTTTTAGAAACTAAGCTTGCACCTAAGTGCATTAATTTATCGTGCAGACTGCCAACGGTTTCATCAGGTAAAACTTCAATTTCTTCTTGTAGGATAATTTCACCAGTATCAATTTTATCATCAATAAAGAAACTAGTAGCGCCTGTTTTTGTTTCTCCATTAATGATAGCCCAATGTATAGGAGCAGCACCTCTATAGGAAGGTAACAAAGAAGCATGTAAATTAAAGGTACCAAATTCGGGCATTTTCCAAACGGCTTTTGGCAACATTCTAAAAGCAACCACAATTTGTAAATTAGCATTTAAAGCCTTTAATTCCTGCAAGAAGTCTTCATTCTTTAAGTTATGAGGTTGTAGAATGTTTAGGTTTTGAGAGTGTGCATATTTTTTTACTGCAGATTCATTTAGTTTTCTTCCTCTTCCTGCCGGTTTATCTGGTGCAGTAATAACACCAGCAATAGTATACTTATTTTCTACTAAACGTTTTAAAATGGTTACAGCAAAATCTGGTGTACCCATAAAAATAATGCGCAAATCTCTCATAATTATGTTTTTAGTTGAAATTTATTTTGATTATTGATTGCTATCTCGTCTTCAGATAACAAAACGTGCAAATGTATTAAAATGTCTTTTTCAATAATATTTAAAAGACTACTAATTTCTTTGGAAGACAATTGTCTTTTTTCTTTTAAAAGAGCAATTATTTTTGATGGTAGGTGTTTTGTATCTATTTTTTTATTTCCAATACAAACGTCGCAAATACCACACGTGCTTTCTTTCTCTTCATCAAAATAAGAAAGTAACTGTGTACTTCTACAAACTTTATTATTAGTAACAAACTCTATAAAATGTATAGCTTTTTCTTTCTTTAAATATAAGAACTGTTTTATTTCTTTAGAAAAGCGATTAATTGTTTTATCATCTTCCCTTGGCAATAAGAAAGTTAAAGAAATAGTTCCGTTTACCGGAGTGTAGGTTACTAAGTGTTGTTCTTCTAATATTTTCAAGTTCTTCATTACTTGAGTAGAAGTAATACCTGCTTTTTTAGCAAGAAAAAACTCATCTATTTTTATTTCATCTTCAAAAAGCCCACCGTATGTTCTTAAAAGTACATTTATAAAATTCTTAAAAGCGCTGTTGTTTTTAGAGAAATTTAAAACCGTGTAGTGCGTTCCAATAACTTTTAAGGTAGATCTTTTATTGAAACTAGTATTCATCTCAATAATTCCGTAGTTAACCAATAGCTTTAGAATTATATCTGTTTTTAAAACTTGAAAATTATATTTTTTACAGAATTCAAGGAAATTAAACGAGAAGGTTTCTTCTAAAAGTTCTCCGTTTGCAATTCTAAAAAACTGATATAATTTTTGATGAACTGCTTTAACCTCTAAAATACTAGGTATGGAGTTTTCTGTTTGTTGTTGCTGTAAATAAATATCATTCTCATTATATAATAACACCCCAAAAGATTTTTCTTCATTTCTGCCAGCTCTTCCTGTTTCTTGAACGTAGTTTTCTGTACTAGAAGGTAAATTATAATGAATTACTAAACCTACATTTGGTTTGTCTATTCCCATTCCAAAGGCATTTGTAGCAATAATAATAGGTTTTTTTTCAGTCATCCAATCGTTAAAAGCAGTTTGTTTTTCTAAGGTAGACAAACCTGCATGGTAAAACGTGCTTTTAAAATTATTTGCATTTAAGAAGTTGGCAAGTTCTTCTGTTTTTTTTCTTGAGTTTACATAAATAATAGCAGGAACTTTTGTTTTTGTGAAAATTTGTAGCAATCTACCTAGTTTGTCTTCAATTTTAAAAACTTGGTACGCTAAATTTTCTCTAAAAAAAGATTTTTTAAATGTCCGGTGGTTAGAAAGTTTTAAGTTATTTGAAATGTCTGCAAGTACCTTTTTGTTAGCAGTAGCTGTTAAAGCAATAAAAGTAACAACCGGTAGTATTTCTTTTAAAACTTTAATATTCCTGTAAGAAGGTCTAAAGTCATGGCCCCATTCAGAGATGCAATGCGCTTCATCTATAGCAACTAAGTTTACATCTAATTCTTTTATTTTTTGCTGGATTAAAGTAGACTGTAACCTTTCTGGAGAAATGTATAAGAATTTTACTTTTCCAAATTTAATTTGATCAAATAGTGTTACAATTTCATTCTGGTTGCTGCCAGAGGGAATTGTAACAGCCTTAATGTTTCTCTTTTTAAGATTTGCTACTTGGTCTTGCATGAGTGCAATTAAAGGCGAAATAACAATACAAACACCTTTTTTTGCCAAAGCAGGTATTTGAAAGCAAATAGATTTTCCACCACCAGTTGGCAGCAATGCAATGGCATCTCTGTCTTCTAGTACACAGGTTATAATTTCTTTTTGAGGTACTCTAAAAGAAGTAAAGCTCCAGTATTCTGCTAATATTTTTTCTGGTGAAATCATCATTCGCAAGAAAGCGAATTAATAATAAAATTCGTACGTTCTTCAACAGAACCAAAAGGGACATTAATTAGCTCATACCCTAATTCTGAATACGCTGTTATGAGAAAAGTATCAATCTTTACAGATTCCTCAAAAGATTCATAGCGTTCATTATCTGTGACATGAATTTCTTTCCAAGGAGAAAAATGAAAAATTTTGGTGTATTTATATGCATTGCTTTTTTTGATAAAATAATCAGGATATATAGTGTTAAAATAATTCATGTACGCATGCACGTCAGGTATTCCTCTGTCAAAAAAAACAATTTCTTCTTTTAAGTTTTGTGCATTGTTGTACTGTTCTTCCCTTCCTTCTAAAAGCATTTTACTAAAGAGTAATGGCTCTGTTAAAAAAAGTTGTTCAATACCTTCTTTTTTAGCTTTTAGAATAACTTTTCTAGAAACTTCGGGCATACAGTAAAAACCTCTTTTAATAAGCTCATTTATAATAGTTGTTTTCCCCGTTCCAGGACCACCAATAAGAACAATTTTTTGTTGCATCCTACAAAAATAAATCATTCCCTCTATAAAACTAATTTTTAATGTAGTTTTGTGACCTAAATATTTGTGGACAATTTTGCAGATTTTAACCCTTATCTATGAGTGATAAAGATAATTTTTACAGTAAATTAAAGATTCAATTAGATGATACTACAGACTTCCCTGCAGATTATTTGTATAAATTTATAGTACCAGCTTCAGAGAATCAAGTTACAGAGGTAGAAAGTGTTTTCAATAATACAGCTGCGGTAATTAATACAAAAAACTCTAAAACGGGCAAATATGTTAGTGTTTCTATAATTTTGAAATTGAATTCTTCAGATGAAATTATTGCATATTACAAAAAAGTAGAAAAAATAAAAGGAATTATATCCCTATAATAAATTATATAATGAAAAATAATATTTTATCAATTTGTACCTTATTAGTCGCTATGAGTGTTTTTTCACAAAACGAGAAAACTTTAGTTACTATCAACAAAGAAAAAACAACAATAGCAGATTTTAAACGCATCTATGAAAAGAATTTAGACGCTATAGACAGTGAAGAAGCTAAAGATGTTACAAATAATCTAACACTTTACATTAATTATAAATTGAAGGTAAAAGAGGCATATCTTTTAAGGTTTGACACGTTACCTTCTTATAAAAAAGAAATAGCTTCTTATAAAGACCAGCTTGCTGCGCCTTACTTGCAGGACACTACTTTTATAACTGAATTAGTAAAGGAGGTGTATCTTAGAACAAAAAATGAGGTAAAAGCAAAACATATATTAATTAGAACTTTAAAAGATGCTACACCTAAAGATACACTCATCTCTTTTAATAAAATTACAACCATTAGAAATAGAATTATTAATGGAGAAAACTTTGAAAAAGTAGCAGTAGAAACTTCAGAAGATATTTCTGCTCAAGGCAATGCTAAAAAAGGTGTAGAAGGTAACAAAGGTAACCTCGGTTATTTTAGCGCTTTTAATATGGTTGCACCTTTTGAAGATGCAGCTTACAAAACCAAAGTTGGTGCGGTTTCTATGCCATTTAGAAGTAAGTTTGGATACCATATACTTAAAGTTGACAATTTTAGAGCAGCTAAAGGAGAAATAGAAGCAGCACATATCTTAATCTCAAACAGCACTGAATCTAGTAAAACTAAAATTAATGAAGTATATAAAAGACTTCAGAATAAAGAGACCTTTGCTAAATTAGCGAATGAGTATTCAGAGGACAGAGGCTCTAAAGCTAAAGGAGGTAAACTAGCTAAATTTGGTACAGGTAGAATGGTGAAACCATTCGAAATTGCTGCTTTTTCTTTAGAAAATGAAGGTGATTTTTCTAAACCGTTTAAAACTCGTTTTGGTTGGCATATTGTAAAGCTTCTTAAAAAACATCCAATAAGGTCTTTTGCAGAAATGAAACAAGAGCTTACTGCAAAAATCAAGAGGAGTTCTAGAATGCAAATGTCTGAAACCGCCGTTATAAATAAATTAAAAAAGAAATATTTAATTGTAGAAAATGAGGAATCTAAAGATATCTTAAACAGAAAAGATATTAGAACCATATCAAAAGATTCTCTGCAAAATAATATTATATCCATTAATGATAGCAATATTAAACAGGAAATCTTCGTTGAATACTTGAAAAACAGAAGAAATAAACCTATTTATGTATTATTCGAAATGTTTAAAAATCAAGAGATTTTAGCATATTATAAAAAGAATTTAGTAAACACAGAACCAGAGTATGCAAACGTTTTAAAAGAATATGAAGATGGTTTGTTGTTGTTTGAATTGATGCAGCAAAAAATATGGAATAAATCCTCTAAAGATACTTTAGGCTTGAAAACATATTTCTTAAATAATAAAGAAAAATACGGTACAAAAGAATTGATAAATATAAAAGGGGAGGTAATGAATGATTATCAAAATTTTTTAGAAAAAGATTGGATTGCAGATTTAAGAAAAAAGAGTTCCATTAAAGTGAGTAAGAGACAATTAAAAAAACTAATTAAATTTTACTATAGGGAGTAATGAGATTTTTAAGCATACTTTTTTGCATTTTTACACTTACTTCTTGTGACTATATTAAGTTGCAGGAGAAGGATGCACCCACATCAGAAATTATAGCAATTGTTAATACAGATAAATTATTTAAAGAGGATTTAAGAGATTTCTTACCTAGAAATATTTCAAGAGAAGATAGTTTAATATTGGTTAAAAGTTTTATTCAAGATTGGGCCGTAAAAAAACTATTATTAGATGCAGCAGCAAATAATAATACGCAAGAATCTTTAAAAAACATTAATAACCTTGTTCAAGATTACAAAGAGAGTCTGCTTATAAATAATTTCAAAGAAGCCTTAATAAAACAGCAATTAGATACTATTATTTCTGATAATGAAGTTGAGGCCTATTATTTAATAAACAATGAGAATTTTAAATTAAATGAGGTTTTAGTAAAATCTAGATATTTGTATTTTGATGCTTCAATAATTAATAAAAAGGAAATCGTAAAGTTTTTTAAATCTGAAGAAATTGAGGATGCAGAAGAATTGGAAAGACAGCAATTAAGTTTTAAAATGTATCAATTGAATGATTCTATTTGGACAGAATTGGATAAGATTTTGTTAAAACTTCCTTTTTCTAAGGAAAATCTGTTAAAAAAATCAAAATTCATTCAAAAACAAGATTCATTAGGTTTATATTTGGTGGCTATAAAAGACGTTTTACGAAGAAATGATATAGCACCATTAAGCTATATTAAACCAACAATAAAGGAAATGATTTTACACAAGCGTAAAATCGAATTAATAAGAGATATCGAAAAAATAATAGTAAAAGATGCCACAAAAAACAATAATTTTAAAATTTACTAAACTACTTTCTATTGCTATGTTTTTCATAGCAACAACATGTCAACTGAATGCTCAAAAGATTAAAATTGATGGGGTAGCAGTCGTTATTGGTAAAAATATCGTTTTAGATTCAGATATTGCTAAGTTTAAGCAGGAGGTAGAACTTAGAAGCGAAGGAAAAATCACCATTACAGATTGTGAAATGTTAGAAGAGTTAATGCAACAGAAACTACTTTCCCATCATGCAATCATAGATAGTGTAACTGTTTTAGATGCAGAGGTTAATAGTAAAGTTGATCAAAGTATTCAGTTTTTTACGCAAGAATATGGTTCTTTAGATAAAGTTATTGCTGCCTATGGTTTTAATGATTTAGATGATTTAAAAGGGGAATTATACAATGTTCAAAAAGATAATATTTTAGTATCAAAAGAACAATTGAAAATTACTGAAAAGGTAGATGTTACTCCAGAGGAGGTTCGTCTATACTATAATGGCTTAAAAGATAAAGGAGAGTTGCCTGAGTTTACTGCAGAAATAGAACTTGCTCAAATTGTAATGAATTCTGCCCCTACTTTAGAGGAAAATAATAGAGTTGTTAAAGAGTTAAATGAAATTAGAGAAGCCGTTATAGGTGGCTCAAGTTTTAGAATGAAAGCTATTATTAATTCTAAAGATCCAAGTGTTACTCAAAATGGAGGTAGAATGGAGGTAACTAAAGAGTCTGGTTTTATTAAAGAATTTAAAGAAGTTTCTTTCTCTTTAGAGAAAGATGAAATTTCTAAACCTTTTAAAACACTTTTTGGGTATCATATTATTCAATTACATGAGGTTAATGGAAATACCAGAATAGTTTCCCACATCTTATTGCAGCCAGAAATACCGGAAGCTAGGTTAAAAGAAACGCAATTGAAAGTAGAAGAAATTAAGAGGGATATTGAGGAAGGTAAAATTACATTTGAAGAGGCTGTAAAGAAATATTCAGATGATAAGGATTCTAAGAATAACGGTGGAGTTATTATTAATAACTATACAGGAGAAACTAAATTTGATTTAACAAGAATGGACCCTGCAATGTATGCTAGAGTTAATGATTTAAATGAAGGAGGTTTTACAAATGTTTTTTATGATCAAACTAGAAGTGGGGAAAAAATGTATAAGTTCATTTTAATGAAAGAAAGAACAGATACGCATATAGCAGATTTGGTGGAGGATTATGTAAAAGTTCAAGACCTTGCTTTGAGAAAGAAAAAAGAAGAAATTATAGAAAAGTGGTCTAAAGATAAAATTAAAGATACGTACATTAAACTAGGGGTAGATTACAAAAAGTGTTCTTTTCAAAAAAACTGGAAAAAAGTAACAAGCAGATAATGTCAGACGTTAAAGCAGTAATTAATTTAGTTGCCAAATTCGAATTATTAAAAGTAGAAATAGAAAAAGTAATTGTTGGTCAGAAAGAAGCCGTAAACTTCACTTTACTATCTGTTATCTGTGGAGGTCATTCCTTATTAATAGGTGTACCTGGTTTAGCAAAAACATTGTTAGTAAATACCGTTTCAGAGGCGTTAGGTTTAAACTTTAAAAGAATTCAGTTTACACCAGATTTAATGCCGTCAGATATTTTAGGTAGTGAGATTTTAGACGAAAACAGGAAGTTTAAATTTATAAAAGGTCCTATTTTTTCCAATATTATTTTAGCGGATGAAATAAATAGAACTCCACCAAAAACGCAAGCAGCCTTGCTAGAGGCAATGCAAGAGCGCTCTGTAACTATCTCAGGAAATCATTATAAATTAGATTTACCATTTTTTGTGTTAGCAACCCAAAATCCAATTGAGCAAGAAGGAACTTATCCTTTGCCAGAGGCACAATTAGATCGTTTTATGTTTTCCATTAATTTAGAATACCCAACTTTTGAAGAAGAAGTGCAAGTCGTAAAAAGCACAACTTCTAACATAAAACAAACTGTAAGCCCTGTGTTTTCAGGTGAAGAGATTGTAGAAATTCAGAAATTAATTAGAAAAATACCCGTTGCAGATAATGTTATAGAATATGCGGTAGGTGTAGTTGGTAAAACAAGACCTAGGTCTAATAAAGCAACACAAATAGTAAAAGATTACTTAGACTGGGGCGCCGGACCAAGAGCCTCTCAGAATCTAATTTTAGGAGCTAAAGCCCATGCAGCAGTAAATGGTAAGTATTCACCAGATATAGAAGATGTAAAAGCGGTAGCAATTCCTATTTTATCACATAGGATTGTGAAAAATTATAAAGCAGAAGCAGAAGGAGTTTCTATTACTGATATTATCAATTCTTTGTTGTAAAGCTCACCTATTCTTCCTCAGAAGTGTTTTCAAAGAAGCTAAAAACATTTCCTCCATAACGTTTATCATAGATATGTTTTTTATGAGTTGTTAAATCTGTGTGTTTAGAGTGCTCTACTATTAAAACACCATCTTCATTTAAAATTTCTCTATCGAAAACTAAATTTACAATCTTTAAAAATTGTTCTTCCTCAAAGTCATAAGGTGGATCTGCAAAAATAACATCTGCTTTTAAAGGTGTTTTTTCAAGAAATTTATAGACATCACTTTTAAAGGTACTTATGTCTAAATCTAGTTCTTTTGCAGTGGTATTTATGTATCTTATACAGCCAGTGTGCGCATCTACTGAATAGATTTTTTTTGTGCCTCTAGAGGCAAATTCATAACTAATATTTCCTGTGCCAGAAAACAAATCAATTACAGAAATAGCATCAAAATAATACGTATTATTTAAGATGTTAAACAAAGATTCTTTTGCCATATCTGTTGTTGGTCTAACAGGTAGATTTTTAGGCGCAGATAAACGTCTTGATTTTAATTTTCCAGAAATAATTCTCATGAGCCTAATAATATAAAGTTAGAATGTGAAGCAATATTTAGTTCGCTAAATAAGGGGTTATTGCTTTCTAGGAAATAAACATTTTTAATGTACTTGTAAGTTATTTTATAAATAGCATCATCCAAATTTACTTTACCCGTAAAATGCAATGAGAATTTATTTACGTTTAAGTTTAACTGTTCTGCTACAAATAAAATATAATAAATAAAATCTTCTTTGGTGTTATAGGAAAAAGTATTGAAAAGAATTAGTTGGGTGTTTTCTATAACTACAATATCTAATGAAGTTTTTGAAACATTCACAAACATTGTCTTCTCTATACTATTTGTGGTATTTAATAATTTTTCAATTAAGACAGTACTGTGATGTTTATATTCAAATTCACCAAAATTTTGAAATAAATAATTATTTATATTTATATAAGGAATATAGATATTTTTAGATTCTAGTACTTTTAAATGATCAAAAGCTACGTAATCTATAGTTAGTTTTTTTACATTAAAATTCAGATAAGAGGACAACTCTTTTTCATTAAAATAACGATTAGGGACTAATACAGAAAGGTTGTTTTGATGAATTACAAGAACCGATAAAAAATCATTTTGTAGCTGACTATCTGTATTGAAAATATCCTTAATTTTTAGTAATAAATTCTCAGGTGTTACTTGTGAGTTCTCAAAGTCATATTCACGAAAGTACACCTCCTTTTTAGAGATTATATTATAAACGGAAAAAGAAAATCCATCCAAATTAAATTGGATGGATAACTTATTTTCTATTATCGTTTTCAAAGTTGTGATGTTGCTATTCTATTTTATTACTTTTCTTGTCATAAGAAGGAGGCCAGTTTCCAGCAGTAGTAACCTCATCTAAAGAACCTACAGAAATATTTTCTCCTTTAATTTGATCTGAAGCCATAACTTCTAACTCCTGTTTTACTAAAGAAGCGTTCATACCTTCTAAAAGAGCTTTTTTCGGAGTTTTGGCCATAAAAGTTGGTACAAGTAAACCTTGCACTTTTTCTACAGTACCTATTTCAAGATCATATTCTACTCCTTCTAAACTTGGAACTGAAAACATGTTTTGATAATCCCTACCTTTAAAGTATTTTAAAACTGGTTCATAGCCGATTGTATCTGTTACTCTTATTTCTATTTCATCAGTAATTCCACCACCTCTATTAACTGTTTCTACAATTGTTTTAGTAACGGTTAATGCCAACTGAGCCGAATCTATGAACTTAATTAAGAGTGCTTTATCTTGTGTGTAGTTTGCATTTGCTTCATAAAATTTTACTTCAGCATCTCTAATTATTTTTAGATTCTCTACAACTTTAGAATACCTTTTAACCTTATTTTGATTAAAGTTAATAGGCTCCATAACACCATTGTAAATTTTAAAACTTAAAAATATTGCTAGCAATAACAATAGAATAGATGGTATCCATCTTAATTTTAAAGGTAAATATCTAACTATAACTATAGCTATAAATACTGCGGCTAAAACTGCAGCTAAAATCATTCCTAATAATCCCATTTTTAGTTTTTTTTTAATAGTCCTTCCGCAAATCTACAATTTTTTTTCAATGATAAAAACTTTTATTTACAATTCAACGTATCTTTGATACTTTAATTAATATATGATAGAAATAGCTGTAGATTTTAATAAAAAATTGTTGGAAAAATTCCCACACCACCCCACAATTAAGCAGCGTAAGTTGTTAACATTATTAAGTGATTTTATTTTTAACGAAAATAAAAATGCTTTATTTCTTCTGAAGGGATACGCCGGAACGGGGAAAACAACCACTATTGGTACGTTTGTAAATTCTTTAGGGACTGCTGGTAAAAAATCAGTATTATTAGCACCCACAGGAAGAGCAGCAAAAGTAATTGCATTATACTCTAAAAAACCAGCATTTACAATTCATAAAAAAATTTATTTCCCTAAAAAACAATCAAATGGCTCTGTTGCTTTTGTTTTACAACCTAATAAACACACAAATACGGTCTTTATAGTTGATGAAGCTTCCATGATTCCAGATGGTAAACAGAATCAGCAATTATTTGATTCTAGTTCTTTGCTAGATGATCTGATCTCTTATGTATATTCAGGAGTAAATTGCAAGTTGATTTTTATTGGAGACACTGCTCAATTACCTCCAGTAAAGCTTAGTGTTTCTCCTGCTTTAGAGCAAGATACATTAACATACGATTACCATAAGGAAGTAACAGAAATTGAGTTAGATGAGGTGATGCGGCAACACGAAGACTCTGGGATTTTGGCAAATGCAACTGCTTTAAGATTGTTATTAAAAAATGAAGATGAAAAATTTCAGTTTGATGTTAATTTTGCAGACATTGAAAGATTAGAAGATGGTTATGATATTGAAGATGCAATTGTAACAGCATATGAAAGTGATGGTGTAGAAGATACGGCGTTTATTGTGCGTTCTAATAAAAGAGCAAACGAATATAATCAGCAAATAAGATATAATATAAGGGGTCAGGAGAATGAGATTTCTGCTGGAGACTATATCATGATTGTTAAAAATAACTATTTCTGGTTACCAGAATCTTCTACAGCTGGATTTATTGCAAATGGGGATATTTGCGAAGTTTTAAAGATTTTTTCTATTAAAGAGTTATATGGTTTTAAATTTGCTGAGGTAGAAATTAGAATGATAGATTATCCTGAAATGCATCCTTTTGAAACGGTGTTGTTATTGGATACTTTAACCAGTGAGAGTCCGTCTTTAACTTATGAAGAATCTAATAAGTTATACCAAGCAGTTAAAGAAGATTATGCGCACGAAAAGTCTAAGTATAAACAATTTATGGCTATTAAAAAGAATGTATATTTTAATTCTCTGCAAGTAAAGTTTTCATATGCAATGACCTGTCATAAATCTCAAGGAGGGCAATGGAAAACGGTTTTTATAGAACAACCTTATTTGCCAGATGGTGTTTCTAAAGAGTATTTTAGATGGTTATATACAGCAATTACAAGAGCACAAGAAAAGTTGTATTTAATTGGTTTTAAAGATGATTTTTTTATTGAATAGTTAGTATTTATTAGAGAGAAGTATATCGAAATTTCGCTTGATATTTAATAGGTAAATGCTACTAAACTAATATAAATAACTGTTTTTTCAGTTCATACAATTAGAATACAACTCACTTAAAATACGTGTTTTCTTTATTTAGTTAGAGAAAAAAGTAATATTTTTAAGATTCGAAAAAATATACATGAGTACAGATAAAAAATTTACCGCAGAAGATTTTGAAAACTTAAAGAGTACTGAAGATTTATTAGAGTTAATTAAACAAAAAAGCGGTTTGTATAAAAAGGTGCATAAAACACTTTTATACACAGAAGAACTTCGTCTTTTGCAGATAGAATTAGTGAAATTACAGCGTTGGATTTCTAAGAAAAATAAACGTGTTGCTATTATTTTTGAAGGTAGAGATGCTGCAGGTAAAGGTGGTAATATTCGTAGGTTTATGGAGCATCTAAATCCGCGCTCTAGTAAATTAGTTGCCTTAAATAAGCCAACTGAAGTAGAAAAAGGTCAATGGTATTTTCAACGTTATATTAAAGAGCTACCAAACCCAGGAGAAATTGTTTTTTTTGATAGAAGTTGGTACAATAGATCCGTAGTCGAGCCTGTTATGGGATTTTGTACACAAAAACAATACAAAGAGTTTTTAGTACAAGTGCCAGAATTTGAACACATGATGTATGAAGATGGTGTTATTATTATTAAATTTTGGTTGTCAATATCTAAGGATGAACAATTAAAAAGGTTTGAAGAAAGAAAAGAAAATCCTTTAAAGCGATGGAAATTTAGCCCAGTAGATAAACAAGGACAAACACTATGGGATAAGTATACACATTATAAATCGGAAATGTTTTCAAAAACACACACTTCATATAGTCCTTGGATGATTATAAAAAGTAATGATAAAGAAGTAGCAAGATTAGAGTCCATAAGGCATGTAATCTCTCAATTTGATTACGATGGTAAGGAAGAAACTAAAATTACATTAACACCAGACCCTAACGTTGTTATGCGTTATTTTAGGTCTAATAGTAATATAGATTAATGGTATGGAATTAAAATTAACAGATCAAGAACTACGTAAGTTAAGCACCAAGAAAGGTCTTTTAGCACTTTTATCTAAAACACCTTTGAGTATTGAGAGGAGCTTAAGATATGTGGATTATGGAAAAAAATTAAAAAAACTTCAAGTAGAACTCATACGTTTACAAACTTGGGCAATTAATAATAACGAGCGTGTAATTATTGTTTTTCAGGGGAGAGATGCTGCCGGTAAAGGTGGTGCAATTAGAAGGTTAACAGAGCGTATTAATCCGCGACATATGAGGATTGTAGCTTTAAATAAACCAACAGAAGATGAGCAAACACAATGGTATTTTCAAAGATATGTAGCTCAGTTTCCAAAAGCAGGTGAGATTGTTTTTTTTGACAGAAGTTGGTATAATAGAGCGGTTGTAGAGCCGGTAAACGGTTTTTGTACAGCAGAAGAGTATGAAGTTTTTATGAATCAAGTAAATGATTTTGAAAAGATGATTTTAGAATCTGGAATTCATTTAGTTAAAATTTATATGTCGATTTCTAAAAAAGAACAAGCCAAACGTTTTGTAGATATAAAAAGCAACCCGTTAAAGCAATGGAAAATGACTAAGTTGGATGAAAAAGCACAAGTTTTGTGGGAACAGTACACAGAATATAAGAATGCAATGTTTCAGAAAACGAATACAAAGATTTCTCCTTGGAAGGTAATTAGAGCAAACAGAAAAACAGAAGCTCGAGTAAACGTAATTAATCACGTTTTAAATAGTATTCCTTATGATAAAGATTTAGAAATTTAATTTAGTTTTTTTTTAACTTCATTAAAAATAAAAAATATTTCTGCCGCAATTTGTTCGTTTGTTTTTAAGTAGGCTGATTCCTCTTCGGGTGTTTCGTCGGAAAATTTTGGATCTACAAATGGTAAATGAAACCTTTCTAGAGCCGTTGGTATAAAAGGACAATTTTCATCAGCATTATTGCAAGTTGTAATTGCTATAAATGGGCTTTTGTTTGTTTCATCATCAAACCTTTTAGAAAAACCAAGAATAGAATTTTCACTTTCTTTAAAAGTAATTGCGTATTTAGGATTTTCATGAGAGAAATCTACAACTGTAAATTCGAAGCCAACAGATTGTAATGTTTTTACTGTATTCTTATAAAAAGCTGTTACTTCTGTTCCACCAGAAAAAGCATGTATATTTAAATTGAAATAATTTGCCGCATAAAATGTCCAAACTTGTCCTAATTGACTTCTTCTAGAGTTATGAGTGCATATAAAGTTTAAGTTTACAACTTTGTTTTTAGTGTATTCTTCTGTAATCTTTTTGGAAATTTCAAGCAACACTTTTATTCTATCCTCGTCTAGTTTTATTTTTTTTGAGGCTAGTGTAAAGAAGTTTTCTGTAGAAATGATAGAAGTTTTAGACATATGCTTATTTTTGCTGTAAAATTAATGACTTTTAATTAAAATCGGATTAATATAATGTTAAGAAAGGGCATAGAAATTGGTAATAAAGTGGCTGTATTAGACGATGTTTTAAAAGGCGAAGTTACAGCTATTTCAAAAGATTTTATTTCTATTAGAACTTTAGACGGTATGATTTTTAATTTTAAAGAGAAAGAATTAGTTAAAATTGAAATAGAACAGCAAGAGTTAACAAAGTATTCAAACATAAATAATGACTTCTTAAAAGAAAAGATCGATCAATCTAAACCTAAAAAAACTCTTTTTAAAAAGCAAAACAAAGAAGTTATTATGGAAGTTGATTTACATATTAATCAACTTACAAAATCTTTAAAAGGAATGGATAATTATGATATGTTAAACTTACAGTTAGATACCGCTAAAAGAAAAGTTGAATTTGCAATTCAGAAGCGAGTTTCTAAAATTGTTTTCATTCACGGAGTGGGTGAAGGGGTTTTAAAATCTGAACTACAATCTCTACTAAATAAATATCCTGTAAAGCATTATGATGCTTCCTATAAAAAATATGGTTTAGGAGCCACAGAAGTATATTTTTTTCAAAATACAGTCTCATAAAATAAACGTATTTTTATACTATGAATGCTATTTACTTAGACAACGCAGCAACTACCAATATGTATCCAGAAGTTATAGAAGTGATGCAAACTGCTATGGCAGAAAATTTCGGAAATCCTTCATCTACCCATCAATTTGGCAGAAAGGCAAAATCTTCTGTAGAAACAGCAAGAAAAAATATTGCAAAACATTTTAATGTTTCTGCATCTGAAATTATTTTCACTTCTAGTGGCACGGAGGCAGACAATTTAATCTTGTACAATGCGGTTCTAAATTTAGATGTTACTAGAATTATTACTTCAAAAATAGAGCATCATGCGGTATTACATGCATGTGATTTTCTTCAAACGAGTGAAAATATAGTTGTAGAATATGTGAATGTAGATGCATTCGGTAATGTAGATGTTCTACATTTAGAAAAACTTTTAAAAGTATCTAAAGTAAAAACATTGGTTAGTTTAATGATGATTAACAATGAAATTGGAAACTTGTTATCTGTTCACGAAATTGCTAATGTATGTAAATTAAATAATGCGCTGTTTCATTCAGATACTGTGCAGGTAATAGGACATTATAAAATAGACTTGCAAACAACAATGATCGATTTTATGGTTGCAAGTGCTCATAAATTTCACGGACCAAAAGGGGTGGGATTCGCCTTTTTTAGAAAAGGATTTGGTATTGTTCCAATGCTTCATGGCGGTGGTCAAGAAAAAGGTGCAAGATCTAGTACAGAGAATGTGCACGCAATATTAGGAATGGAAAAAGCATTAGAAATAGCACATAATACTCTTGAAGAAGATAAAATACACATAGAAAACTTAAAAATTTATTTTATTACTGAATTAAAAAAAATATCAAAAGACTTCCAATTTAATGGGCATTCTGGTGATTTAGAAAAGAGCAGTTATACTATTTTAAGCGTTCGTTTTCCAACACAAAATGAGATGTTGCTATTTAGTTTAGATTTGGCGGGAATAGCTGTCTCTGGAGGCAGTGCTTGTCAATCTGGAAGTAATAAAGGTTCTCATGTATTATCAGAAATTCTAAAAGATGGTGAAGAAGACAAAACATCTATTCGTTTTTCATTCTGTAAGTTCACTAAAAAGGAAGATATTGACTGTACAATTTTAAAATTAAAAGAATTGTTTTAAAGATGTTTTTATTAAATTTTAAGAATAGAAATAATCTTATATAGTTTTTTATAAAGTCACAAAAAAAAGCCGAAACTTAATAGTTTCGGCTTTTTATATATAAACAGTATTATTTCTTTTTTTGTTGTTCTTGTGCTTGTTTCATGGCGTTGTCTATTTTTTGTCTAAACTGACTCTTTTTCTTTTCTGGTTTCTTTTTATTTTCTTCTATCTGAGCATGAATTTTATCTTCATCTATTACATAGTTTTTAATAACCAACATAATTGCAATGGTTAACAAGTTAGAAACAAAATAATATAAACTTAAACTACTTGCGTAATTGTTAAAGAAAAATAACATCATAATAGGAGAGAAGTAAATCATGTACTTCATCATCTTACTCATATCTGGCATTCCCTCTTGCGCAGGTGCTTGCATGTTTGCTTGTTGACTTTGGTTCATTTTCATGTAAAAGAAAATAGCAATCGATGCTAATATTGGAAATAAACTTACATGGTCTCCATAAAACGGAACTGTAAATGGAAGTTGATAAATCGTATCATAAGATGATAAGTCATTTGCCCACAAAAAACCTTCTTGTCTTACCGCTAAATTTGTTGGAAAAAACTTAAATAAAGCAAAGAATACAGGCATTTGTAGTAATGCGGGTATACAACCAGACATCATGCTAACTCCAGCTTTCCGCTGAACTGCCATGGTCTCTTGCTGGCGCTTCATTGCATTTTCTTTACCAGGATACTTTTCGTTTAATGCAGTTAATTCAGGTCTAATTACCTTCATTTTTGCACTTGATAAATAAGACTTATATACTAAAGGAGACATAATTAAACGCACTACAATGGTCATTAAGATGATGATCAGACCAAAGTTTGATAAGAACCCTTGCAAGAAATTAAATACAGGATAAAATACAGTTCTGTTTAAAAACCCAAAAATTCCCCAACCTAAATCTGCTGTTTCATCTAAACCAGTTCCCTCATATGTCTTTAATAAATTATAATCACTTGGTCCATAAAACCATTTCATGTTATAATTTAACTCTCCGTTTGTTAAAGCTAATGGCGTTTTTAAGGCGTATCTTTTACTGAAAACAGTATCTATTTCTTCATCTTTAACTAAATCTGTAGATGTAATTGTTGCGTTATTAAAAGGAGTGTCAGTTAATAAAGCAGAAGAAAAGAAATGTTGTTGGTAAAAAACCCAATCTATATTATTTGCAACTTCTGTATTTCCTGGTCTAATATATTCCAATTCTCCTTCAGATTGATAATAATACCAAGAATACATTTGATTCTCTGTTTTTAAACTTTTTTCATGTCTGTAACCATCTAAAGACCAATCTAAATTAATAGGGTTAGAGCCATTAATTACATTACTTAAACCTTGAGAGCGTATTGAGAAGTTTACCATATATTCTTTTGGCTTCATTTCATATCTGTACTCTAAAAATTGAGTTTCAGATACTTTTAACTTCATAGAAACAATCTGGATGTCGCCGTTTGTTGTTATTGTTGGTGCGAAGAATAAATCTTTAGTATTTAAAATTCTATTGTCTGTGGTACCAAAATTAATGTTAAAAGTGGCATTGTTATCTTTTATCAAGTATAAAGGAAGTGAATCGTAGGTTTTATAGTTTTTAACTAAAGCTTCCTTAATTTGACCACCTTTATTGTTTATAGTTAATTTTACAACCTCATTTTCCAAGACAGAAAAACCGTCAGAAGCGTTTATTGCACTTTCAGCAAAGGCACCTAATTGGTTTTTTAAGTTTAGTTTTTTTATAGAATCATTTTCAATAGCAGTTGTATTTACAAAGGCATTACTTGTATCGTTATTTGATTCTGGAGATGTTACTATTTCAGTATCAGTAGTGTCATTAGTAGTATCTATGGCTGGCTCTTGTGTGCTCATCCACCAAAAAATGATACCCCCTAATAAAATCATTCCAATAAAAGAATTTACGTCGAATTTTTTCTGTTCCATGTGTTTTTTTAAAATGTCAATTTGTCATTTTTTACTAATCATTGAAAGTAAAAAGCGACAAATGTAGCGAAATTGTAGTGTTTTAAAGCGATTTTGCTGTGATTATTGTTGATGCAGTATATATTTCAAATAGTGTACCCTTTTAAATAAACTTGATTTAGCACCTATTTTTTAGATTGTTTTAAAGCAGCTTTTATGAAATCTACAAATAAAGGGTGTGGTTCTAGTACCGTACTCTTATATTCGGGATGATACTGTACACCAACAAACCAAGGGTGAGAAGAGATTTCTACCACTTCTACTAAGCCTGTTTTTGGGTTCATTCCTGTGGCTTTCATTCCAGCAGCTTCAATTTGTTCTAAATAGTCATTATTAAATTCAAATCTGTGTCTGTGGCGTTCGCTAATAAATTCAGATTTATAGGCCTTAAATATTTTTGAATCTTTTTTTAATTCACAATCCCAAGCTCCTAGTCTCATGGTTCCACCTTTTTCGGTTACACCTTTCTGACTTTCCATTAAATTAATAACTGGATGTTTTGTGCTTTTATTCATTTCCGTAGAACTCGCATTTTCTAGACCTAATATGTTTCTAGAATATTCGATAACGGCCATTTGCATTCCTAAACAAATTCCGAAAAAAGGAATGTTGTTTTCTCTGGCATATTTTACAGCTCTAATTTTTCCTTCGATACCTCTATCGCCAAAACCAGGAGCTACCAAAATACCATTTACACCTTCTAGTTTTTTTGCTGCATTCTTAGGTGTTAAACCTTCAGAATGTACCCAACGCACTTTTACTTTTGTTTCATTAGAAGACCCGGCATGAATAAATGCTTCGGTAATCGATTTGTAAGAATCATGTAATTCTACATATTTACCAATTAAGGCAATTTCTACTTCAGATTTAGGATTTTTATGTTTCTTTAAGAATTGATTCCAAACTTTTAAAGCTGGTTCTCCTTTAGAAGAAAGCTTTAATTTATTTAAAACAACAGTATCTAGACCTTGTTCTAACATTAAATTTGGTACATCGTAAATTGTTTCCGCATCTATAGACTGTATAACGTCTTCTTTCTTAACGTTACAGAATAAAGCTAGTTTGCGTTTTATCTCGTCAGATATTTCATGTTCTGTTCTACACACTAATATATCTGGACTTACACCACTTTGCATTAACATTTTTACTGAATGCTGAGTTGGTTTTGTTTTTAATTCTCCAGCGGCAGCTAGATAAGGCACCAATGTTAAATGAATAACAATGGCATTTTCAGAACCTTTTTCCCATAGTAATTGACGCACAGACTCTACATAAGGTAAAGATTCTATATCGCCTACTGTTCCTCCAATTTCTGTAATTATAATATCATAATCTCCGGTTGCACCTAAAAGTTGAACTCTACGTTTAATTTCATCTGTGATATGCGGAATTACTTGTACTGTTTTTCCCAAAAACTCACCTTTACGCTCTTTGTTTATTACAGATTGGTATATTTTACCTGTAGTAACATTATTTGCTTGAGAAGTAGGTATGTTTAAAAAACGTTCGTAATGCCCAAGATCTAAATCGGTTTCAGCACCATCATCAGTTACATAACATTCCCCATGCTCATAAGGGTTCAACGTCCCTGGATCTATATTAATATATGGGTCTAGTTTTTGGATGGTTACAGAAAAGCCTCTTTCTTGCAATAGTTTTGCTAAAGACGCTGCAATAATTCCTTTTCCAAGTGATGAAGTTACGCCTCCTGTTACAAAAACATATTTAGTGTTACTCATGGTATTCTTAGGTTTGCGTAAAAGTACTAACTCTAAAAATTCTGTCAAATAAAAAAGGTAAAAACATTTGTAAAAATGTGTATTTTTGTTAGATCGAAAAATATTATAATTTTTTTTCAAATAGTGTTTGTCAAAAATAAAAACAATTGTATATTTGCCCACGCTTTAAAAGAGGTAAATTTCTGAAAGCAAAAAAAAGTAATCAAGAAGATATTTAAAAATACATATAATGCCGAAAAGAACTTACCAGCCATCGAAAAGAAAGAGAAGAAACAAACACGGTTTCAGAGAAAGAATGGCGTCAGCTAATGGAAGAAAAGTATTAGCTAGAAGAAGAGCTAAAGGAAGAAAGAAAGTTTCTGTGTCTTCAGAATTTAGACCAAAAAGATAATATAATGATTAACATTTGTTAATAATTAAGGTGTTACTATTTTTAGTAACACCTTTTTTTATACCCAACAACCAACTATTTTTGTAAAACATAACAACACAACAACTTACAACTAAAAACAATGCCAAAAAGAAAAGACCTCAATTCAGTTTTAATTATTGGATCTGGACCAATTGTTATTGGACAAGCCTGTGAATTTGATTATTCTGGTTCACAATCTTTAAGATCTTTAAGAGAAGATGGAATCGAAACGATTCTAATTAACTCTAACCCCGCAACAATTATGACCGATCCTTCAATGGCCGATCATATTTACTTATTGCCTTTAAATACAAAATCGATCATTCAGATTTTAAAAGAGCATCCACAAATTGATGCTGTTTTACCAACAATGGGTGGTCAAACTGCATTAAATCTTTGTATCGAAGCAGATGATAAAGGAATTTGGAAAGATTTTGATGTAAAATTAATAGGTGTAGATATAGACGCCATTAATGTTACAGAAGATAGAGAGCAGTTCAGAGAATTAATGATAAAGATTGGAGTGCCAATGGCGCCTCAAGCAACAGCTACATCTTTCTTAAAAGGAAAAGAAATTGCACAAGAATTTGGTTTTCCATTAGTAATTCGTTCTTCATATACTTTAGGTGGTGCAGGAGCTTCTATTGTGTACAAAGCAGAAGATTTTGACCATTTACTAAGTTTCGGTTTAGAAGCATCACCAATACACGAGGTGATGATTGATAAGGCGATGATGGGCTGGAAAGAATACGAATTAGAATTATTGAGAGATAGGAATGATAATGTTGTAATTATCTGTTCTATCGAAAACATGGATCCTATGGGAATTCATACTGGAGATTCTATAACAGTGGCACCGGCAATGACGCTTTCTGACAAAACATATCAAAAGATGCGTGATATGGCAATTCATATGATGCGTTCTATCGGAGATTTTGAAGGCGGTTGTAATGTGCAATTTGCAGTTTCACCTGACGATAAAGAAGATATTATTGCTATTGAAATTAATCCAAGAGTTTCACGTTCATCTGCATTAGCTTCGAAAGCAACAGGATATCCTATCGCAAAAGTAGCTACAAAATTAGCTATTGGGTATACTTTAGATGAATTAGAAAACGGAATTACAAAATCTACATCGGCTTTATTTGAGCCAACATTAGATTACGTAATTGTAAAAATACCACGTTGGAATTTTGATAAATTTGAAGGTTCAGACAGGACTTTAGGATTGCAAATGAAATCTGTTGGAGAGGTAATGGGAATTGGACGTTGTTTCCAAGAAGCTTTGCACAAAGCAACACAATCTTTAGAAATTAAGAGAAATGGTTTAGGTGCAGATGGAAAAGGATATACAGATTATAATCAAATTATAGAGAAGTTAACCAATGCAAGTTGGGACCGTGTTTTTGCTATATATGATGCAATTTCGATTGGAATTCCTTTGAGTAAAATCCATGATATTACAAAAATAGACATGTGGTATCTAACTCAATACGAAGAGTTGTTTCAACTTCAAAAAGAAATCTCTACCTACAAAATAGATACTATTGAGAGAGATTTGCTTTTAGAGGCAAAGCAAAAAGGGTATGGAGATAGGCAAATAGCCCATATGTTGGGTTGTTTAGAGAGTGCGGTTTATACAAAAAGAGAAGAGTTAAAAGTACAACGTGTTTTTAAATTAGTAGATACTTGTGCTGCAGAATTCCAAGCAAAGACACCTTATTACTATTCAACTTTTGAAAACGAAATAGAAACGGCAGATGGTGAAATCATTATTGCCAACGAAAGTATTGTCACGCCAAAGAAAAAAATTATTGTTTTAGGTTCTGGTCCAAACAGAATTGGACAGGGAATTGAATTTGACTACTGTTGTGTGCACGGTGTTTTAGCAGCAGCAGAATGTGGTTACGAAACAATTATGATTAATTGTAATCCTGAAACTGTGTCTACGGATTTTGATACAGCAGATAAATTATACTTCGAACCTGTTTTTTGGGAACATATTTATGACATTATTCGACATGAAAAACCAGAAGGGGTGATTGTGCAATTAGGTGGTCAAACAGCTCTAAAATTAGCAGAGAAATTAACTAAATACGGAATTAAAATTATAGGAACTTCTTTTGAGGCTTTAGATTTAGCAGAAGATAGAGGTAATTTTTCTACCCTGTTAAAAGATAATAAGATTCCATATCCAGAATTCGGAATAGCAGAGACTGCAGAAGAAGCTTTGGTTTTAGCAGATGAATTAGATTTTCCAATCTTAGTAAGGCCCTCTTATGTTTTAGGAGGACAAGGAATGAAAATTGTAATCAATAAAGAAGAACTAGTTGAACATGTTATAGATTTATTAGGCAGAATGCCAGGTAATAAATTATTATTAGATCATTATTTAGATGGTGCAATAGAGGCAGAGGCAGATGCAATTTGTGATGCAGACGGTAATGTTTATATTATCGGTATTATGGAACACATAGAGCCTTGTGGAATCCATTCTGGAGATTCTAATGCGATGTTACCGGTTTTTAATTTAGGTGATTTGGTCATGCAGCAAATTAAAGATCATACACACACCATTGCAAGAGAGTTAAAAACTGTTGGTTTAATTAATGTTCAGTTTGCAGTTAAAAATGAACTTGTTTATATTATTGAAGCAAATCCAAGAGCATCTAGAACGGTCCCTTTTATAGCAAAAGCGTACAAAGAACCGTATGTGAACTATGCAACAAAAGTAATGCTTGGTCATAATAAGGTAACAGACTTTAATTTTAATCCTCAATTAGAAGGATATGCAATTAAGCAACCGGTATTCTCTTTTAATAAATTCCCGAATGTAGATAAGAAATTAGGGCCAGAAATGAAATCTACTGGAGAAAGTATCTTATTTATAGACAGTTTAAAAGACGATGAGTTTTATAATTTATATGCAAGAAGAAAAATGTATTTGAGTAAGTAATATTCATTTTCTTAGTATGATATCGCATCCATTTCAAAATTTAGAATTGGATGCTTTTTTTTGATATATTTAGTTTTGTTTAATGAATTTAACAAAACTTTAAACAATATTTTAAAAAATTGATATTTTTATCTTTTACCTTTGATATTAAATAACAACTAAAATTAAAAGAATGAAAACAAGAAACGTATTAATGGCTTTTGCAACAATAGGACTTTTTGCATTTGCATCGTGTAAAACTTCTAAAACAGAAGAAGTAAAAAAAGAATCAATGCTAGCAATGGCTGATGTTGTACAAACTCCCAATATCGTTGGAGTAGCTGTTGGAAACGAAAACTTCTCAACATTAGTAGCTGCCGTAAAAGCAGCAGGTTTAGTAGAAACTTTAAGTAGTGCAGGTCCGTTTACTGTTTTTGCACCAACAAATGATGCTTTTGCAAAATTACCAGAGGGTACTATTGCTACTTTATTAAAACCAGAAAGCAAGGCTACTTTAACAAGCATTCTAACATACCATGTTGTTGCCGGGAAATTTGATGCAGCAGCAGTTGTTGCAGCAATTACAGCAAACAATGGTGCATTTACAGTTACTACAGTGCAAGGTGGTACTTTGTTAGCGTCTTTAGACGGTGGAAAGGTAGTATTAAAGGATGAAAAAGGAAACATGTCTACAGTAGTAATTGCAGACGTTGCAGCTTCAAACGGAGTGATACACGCTATTGATAGTGTTGTAATGCCGAACTAAACATTGTTCAAAATTTTATATTAAAAAAAGCCTTCAAGAAATTGATGGCTTTTTTGTATTTGCAATGAAATTTAGAATATTTCTTAGTATTACATTTTAAGAATACTTAATTTTCATCAGCAATGAGCGTTGTAAGTATTTGTTTTAAAGTAGCAACAGAATTTTGATAATTTTTTTTTCATCATTTCATCAAAATATCTATCAGGACAAGAATTTCGACTATTTCACTGCAGGTAGCAGCAAAAGGTAAAGTAGTTATTTGAAAAATTCTTTCGATTTTTCCCAATACAGATCCATTTCGGTTAAAGACATATTCGAAAGCTCTTTGCCCTCTTCTTTTGCAGCTTTTTCTAGAAACTGAAATCTATTTATAAATTTCTTATTCGTTTTTTCTAAAGCATTTTCAGGATTTACGTCAATAAAACGCGCATAATTAATCATAGAGAATAAGACATCTCCAAATTCTTTTTCGGTATTTTCTTTATTACCAGCTTTTATTTCTTCATTTAGTTCAGAAAGTTCTTCTTGTACTTTTTCCCAAACTTGTGCTGGTTCTTCCCAATCGAAGCCAACACCTGCAACTTTTTCTTGAATTCTGCTCGCTTTTACTACTGCAGGTAAACTTTTAGGAACGCCTTCTAAAACAGACTCTTTGCCTTCTTTTAATTTTAATTGTTCCCAATTTCGTTTTACATCTTCTACATTATCAACTTTTACATCACCATAAATATGAGGATGTCTATTAATTAGTTTGTCAGAAATTGAGTTCGCAACATCGCCAATATCAAAAGCTTTTTTTTCGCTACCAATTTTAGCATAAAAGACGATGTGTAAAAGGACATCTCCTAACTCTTTTTTTATTTCAGGTAAATCATTGTCTAAAATGGCATCTGCAAGCTCATAGGTTTCTTCAATAGTAAGATGGCGTAGACTTTCTAAGGTTTGTTTTTTATCCCAAGGGCATTTCTCACGAAGTTCATCCATGATATCTAACAAACGACTAAAAGCAGCTAATTGTTCTTTTCTAGAATTCATTTTGAGTTGCAAACTTTTAATTTATTTTAGCTTTCGTTTTTACTTTAAATAGCAACAAGCAAAAATAAAATACTATTTACTCTTTTTCGGTCTCTTCTTTAGTCGCTTCAATTTTAGAAAAATCCATTCCAGAATTCACCAATAAATTAAACCATTGAATCACTTTTTTAATGTTCGAAGTATACACTCTTTCAGCATCATAATCTGGTAAAACTTCTCCAAAAAATGCTTCTAACTTCTTACCACTTTCTTTATGAGATATAGCTTCTTTACCTTCCGTTTTCTCATACATTGCCTTTAAAACCTTCAATAAAGGTACATCCTCTTCATAGGTGTAAATAGCAATATTTTCTAATAAACTAACATTCTGTGTTGCGCTAATTGCGGCCCGTTTATCATCGCCTAAACCAGCAACAATTATTGCACTTTTAGATTGAGATATTACTTTAAATAATCCGGGTTTACCGCTAACGGCTATAATTTTATTAAATTCCATGTGTTTTATATTTTGTGCCCTTTAAGACTATTTACCTTTTTTTGCATTTGGAAAACGCATTCTGTAATCTGCGCTAATTTTTCCTTTTGAAATGTTCTCTAATTTCTTTTTAATGATTCTTTTCTTTAAAGTAGAGAGCTTGTCTGTGAACAAGATGCCTTCAATATGATCGAACTCATGTTGAAAAACTCTTGCAGCTAATCCTTCTAAAGTTTCTGTGTGTACCGTGAAGTTTTCATCTTGGTATTCAATAGTTATTTTTGGTTGACGAGAAACATCTTCTCGCACATCAGGAATACTTAAACAACCTTCGTTAAATATCCACTCTTCACCTTCTTCTTCTAAAATTTTTGGGTTTATGAAAACTCTATTAAAAGATTTTAATACAGTTCTTTCTTCTTCAGATAAATTATCATCTTCTGCAAAAGGAGAAGCATCAATTAAAAATAAACGGATTGCTTTACCAATTTGAGGAGCAGCTAGGCCAACACCAGAAGCATTGTACATCGTTTCTTTCATATTGGTGATCAGTTTTTCTAAATCAGGATATGCTGCATCTATAGCCTCAGCAACTTTTCTTAAAACAGGATCTCCGTAGGCAACAATTGGTAAAATCATTTATTTTTATTTAAAAAGGTCTGCAAAAATACGATTTAGTATAGTGAATTACGAATTTTTGAATTACGAATTTTCAAAAACTAAGTGAATATTTTAATGTTGGCTGTATAAGTACGATTGTAGTATAATAGTAGCGCTAATTTCATCAACCATAGCCTTATTTCTTCGTTGTTTTTTCTTCACTCCGCTGTCAATCATTGTTTGAAAAGCCATTTTAGATGTGAAACGTTCATCTATTCTTTTCATTGGAATTTGAGGAAATAATTTTTCTATTTTTTTAAGAAAAGGAAGAATAAGGGCTTCACTTTCACTATCAGAATTATCCATCTGTTTAGGCAATCCCATTAAAAATAATTCTACTTTTTCTTTAGATGTATATTCCTTTAAGAAAGACAATAAGTCAGACGTATTTACCGTTGTTAAGCCAGAAGCAATTATTTTTAATTCATCTGTAACCGCTATTCCAGTTCTTATTTTTCCAAAGTCAATCGCTAAAACTCTTGCCAAATTGTATTGTTTTTTACAAAAATAACTGTTAATTATTAATATTGAGGAAATAACTTAAATATTATCAATTAGTTATAGAATAATTTTTATTTTGAGTTAGAATTAACAACTTTAGAATTTAAACAAGGATACCTAATATGTTTAAAAAATGTATATTCGCTTCAGTTTTTATAGATAAATTTATATTTACAGAACTTATACAATTAAAATGGAGGAAATTAGAAAAATTATAGAGTCAGCTTGGGAAAATCGTGAGTTATTAAAAGAGCAAAACACGATTGATACCATTAGAAAAGTAGTTGATTTGTTGGATAAGGGAACTTTAAGAGTTGCTGAACCTGTCTCAGATGGCTGGCAAGTTAATGAGTGGGTTAAAAAAGCAGTAGTGCTCTACTTTCCAATTCAAAAAATGGAAACCTTAGAAGCTGGGATTTTTGAATATCATGATAAAATTCCATTAAAAAGAAATTTTGCAGAAAGAGGAATTAGAGTAGTACCAAATGCAGTTGCAAGACATGGAGCTTATATTGCGCCAGGAACTATCCTAATGCCAAGTTATGTAAATATAGGAGCATATGTAGACGAAGGAACTATGGTTGACACTTGGGCCACGGTTGGTTCTTGTGCTCAGATTGGGAAGAATGTACACCTTTCTGGTGGTGTAGGAGTTGGAGGTGTTTTAGAACCTTTACAAGCAGCACCTGTAATTATAGAAGATGGAGCTTTTATTGGCTCTAGATGTATTGTCGTAGAAGGTGTTAGAATCGAAAAAGAGGCTGTTTTAGGGGCAAATGTTGTATTGACGATGAGTACTAAAATTATAGATGTAACTGGAGATGAACCTATAGAGATGAAAGGTAGAGTTCCTGCACGTTCTGTTGTAATTCCTGGAAGTTATACAAAGAAGTTTGCGGCTGGCGAATACAATGTACCTTGTGCTTTGATTATTGGAAAAAGAAAAGAAAGTACCAACAAGAAAACATCCTTAAACGATGCTTTGCGTGAATACGACGTAGCAGTTTAAGGTTTATAAAGTTTATGACAAAAATATCAGCAATAATACCTACATTAAATGAAGAAATTCATATATCTGAGGCTATAAAATCAGTAAGTTTTGCTGATGAAATTATTGTAATCGATTCTTTTAGTGAAGATAAAACAATAGAAATAGCTGAGAAGTTAAATGTAAAAATAATCAAACGGAAGTTTGATGATTTTTCTTCTCAAAAAAACTATGCGATTTCGCAAGCAACTCATGATTGGATTTATATTTTAGATGCAGATGAAAGGGTTACGAAAGAGGTTAAAGAGGAAATAGTTTCGGCGGTAAAAGATCCTAAAGGTTTTGTCGGTTTTTATTTGCGAAGGACTTTTTATTTTTCTGGAAAAAAAGTAAACTACTCTGGCTTCCAAAGAGATAAGGTAATCCGTTTATTTTTAAAAGAACATTGTAAATATTCTGGTCTTGTTCATGAAAAAATAATATCCAATGGAAAAATTGGTTTTTTTAAAAATAAAATTGATCATTTCTCTTACAGAAATTATGACCATTATATTTCTAAATTGAATCATTATGCAGCCATAAGAGCTGAAGAATTGCATGATAATGGTGAAAAAGTAAATATTTACCACGTGATGGTAAAACCTGGAGCAAGGTTTTTTATTCATTATTTCATTCGTCTTGGATTTTTAGATGGTTTTACAGGTTTTTTAGTTGCAAAAACACAAGCTTATGGTGTTTTGACGAGATATATTAAATTGTGGTTGTTGAATTCCAAATTAGAATAAGTTTTATGGAGTTAAAAGTAGATAATAATATTGATGCTGTAATTACTTGGGTTGATAGTTCTGATGTTGTTTGGCAAAACCAAATAAACCAGTATTTAGAAAAAAAAATAGATTGGAATAATAAAAAAGATGCTACTAGATATAATTCTATAAATGAAGTTGAAATTGCAATTTTATCAATTATAAAGTATGCGAAGTTCATGAAAAACATCTTTTTAGTTACAGATAATCAATCACCAGAAAACTTCGATAAGCTTCAAAAAAAGGCAAGAGCTAATAACGTGAATTTAGAATTAGTAGATCATAAAATAATTTTTAGAGATTATAAAAATCACCTACCTACATTTAATTCTTGTTCAATTATTACAATGCTTTTTCAAATACCAAATCTTTCAGATAGGTTTGTAATTTTTAATGATGATACTTTTTTAATGAGAGAAACCTCAATCTTAGATTTTTTTATAGATGAAAAACCAATAATTAGAGGCAGATGGGATACTTTTTATGAAGATAAATTTTTCAGAAACATATCTGTTAAAATAAAATCGACTTTTAAGAAAGTAGATCCTAAAAAAACAGGATACAAATTAGTGCAGCAAAAAAGCGCAAAATTATTAGGGTTTAAAAAATATATTAGAAGAGATCATACACCTGTTTCTGTTAGAAAGTCAATTCTGTTAGATTATTTTTCTAAAAATCCGGAATTTTTAGAAAATAATATAAAACATAGATTTAGAGACAATAGCCAGTTTATAATTTCATCTTTATCAAATCATTTAGAAGTAAAAAATAATTCTTATGTTTTAGAAAATAATCTTCATTTAATCTATTTTCAAGGTTATAATCATTTTATAACAAAACTAAAACTATACTTTTTTGATACAGATAAGAGTAAAAAGTTTATGTGCTTTCAAAGTTTAGAGTTGGCTCAAAAAAACACGTTAAAGTATATTTTTACTTGGATTGATGAAAAATTAGATACTAATTTTAATGGAACTATTTAGTATCGCTAGCTTATCGTTTAGAGCGTATACCATTATTTCATTCGCCTTGGATTTTTAGATGGTTTTATAGGTTTTTTAGTTGCAAAAACACAAGCTTATAGTGTTTTAACAAGGTATATTAAGTTGTGGTTATTAAATAGTAAGATGAAATAGTATGGAGTCAAAGAATTCACTTATCGTAGATGCTGTTATTACTTGGGTAGATGGCAATGACCCAAAACATAGGGAAAAAATGTCACAGTATATTGCGGATAAAAATTCTCTGAGTAATAAGTCGGTTAGGATGCGTTATGATCAAATAGATGAAATTGAATTTTCAGTAAAATCTATTTTGAAGTATGCGAAATTTGTAAGAAATATTTTTATTGTTACAGACAACCAAACTCCGGATTTTTTAAAAGACATAGAGAAAGCAAAAAAAGAATATCCAACAGTTTTTATAGTAGATCATAAAACTATTTTTGAAGGATATCACCAATATTTACCAACTTTTAATTCTTTATCCATAGAGTCCTTATTATACAAAATACCGAATCTTTCTGAGCACTTTTTATATTTTTGCGACGATTTCTTTTTAGCAAATAACACAAAAGTAGAAGATTTTTTTATTGAAGGTAAACCTGTTATTAGAGGAGGATGGACGAAGTTTTATGAAGATATATTTCACAAGAAAATTAAATATTTAGTTCAGAAACTTTTAAAAAATAAAAAAGTAAAATATAGTCATAATAAAGGGTTACAAACGGTAGCAAAGAAATTAGGTTTTACAAAATACGTTCATATAGATCATACGCCTGCAGCGCTAAGGAAGAATACTTATGTGCAGTATTTTGAACAAAACCCAGAGATGTTGGATCGTAATATTAAACATCGTTTTAGGCACCATGAGCAATATTCAATTCAGTCTTTGGCAAATCATTTAGAAATAAAAAATAATACTTTTACTTTAAATAAAGACTACAAATTAGTTTATTTTCAAAATTATAAAAAACCATTTTTGTGGATAAAGTTTAAACTCGCTGGAATAGAAAAGGATAAGAATAAACTTTTCATTTGTATGCAGAGTTTGAATCAATGTCCTGAAGAAAAATTAATATATATAAAAAAATGGTTGCATTCTAAATACGATTAATTTATTTCAGGAATTCAAATTTATAAAGCAGTGCCTTTTAATCACAAAAGAAAAAAATATAATTCTGTTTACGTTTTTAGAAAATTTTCTTATTTTTTTTTATTATTAAAGTATAAGTATTTAGTAGTGTGGTAATATGCTGATAATAAACTGTCCATTTGTTTCGCTAAGGCAGGCTTATCATATTGAATATCTTTTACTGTGCTTGCTTGTAAACTATACAAACCTATTTTTTTAGAAATGTTTGTTTTTTCATAGTAAAAATTATCTTTTAGTACGCCAACTGCTTTTTCTCCTTTACTTTGAATATAGACAAAGGCAGCTGTATTTATTAAAGTACTATCTAATAAATCTCTTCCTAACGTATAATTTGTATAATTTATTTTTGCTAAGCTCGTAGCGGTCGGAAAAACATCTATTAGTTTTGCGTATTTATCTATTATTTGAGGTTTTATATATTTGGGTGCATGAATAAAAAATGGCACGTGATGTACTTGAACACCTAAATCATCTTCGTTATTTTTTAAAAAATTCAGTTTTTTCATTCCACCTCTATGATCTCCAAAAAACACAAAAATAGAATTTTCATAATAACCAGATTCTTTTGCTCTTTCTAAAAAGCGTGCAACATTAAAGTCTAAATACCGAATTCCATTTAATTGCCCTAAAGATCTAAAGCCACCTTTTAGTAAAGTTTTTTCAGTAATTTTATTTTCTAAAATAGGTGTAAAACTTTCTTTTTTATCAGGCACTGTAAAAGGCATATGATTTGTTGCTGTTTGAATATATGCAACAAAAGGTTCTCCTTTTTGGTGTAATTTTTTTAATTTCTTATCAGATTCTTTAAATAAATCGTAATCATCTATTCCCCAAACATCTGCCCTGTTTTCTTCTTCAAAACTTCCTTCTTCATAGATTTTTAAGTTTTTTATATTTGATTGAAAAACACCTCTAATATTTGCCCAATTTGCAGAGCCACCTAGAAAGTATAGTTTTTCATATCCCTCAAACTGGTCAAAAATTATCCGTTGATCTATAATCATCGGGTTTCTTGATGCTGTTTTTACATCTTCAATATCTGGTAATCCCGTAATACTAGCAAAAACACTAGCAGCAGTTCCTGGTTTATGAACATAAAACTTTGAAAAACTAGCACTCTCTGTGATAATGGAATCCATTTTTGGAGTACTATTTAACGGATTTCCATAAAAACTCATCGGTGCGGTTCCAACGGATTCTAGCATTACAAAGACAATATTAGGTTTTACTTTATAAGGATTCTCAAAAGCAACTTTTTTTGCAAAATTGATGGTATCTAAAGGTAAATTTAAGTGTTTTGCAATTGTAGGATAATACGTTTTAAACTCTTCAATATTTACACCTTCACTTCTAAAGGCAAAACTATCAAAGAAATATAAAACAGGGTTTAAAGTAAATTGATTTATCGCATTATTTTTAGAGAAAAAAGCTTCACTCCACCTCAAAGGGTAATGCGTTATACTATTAAAAACTCCAAAAGATAATGTTAGAAATGTAAAAATAAAAAATACTGCCTTCAGTTTATTTGTTATTTTTTGATACCCTGTATTAAATACGTTAAACATTAAGGTAGCGTATTTATAACTAATAAAGCATAGAATTGTAAGTCCAAAAAGCCCTTTATATATTGGGTAACTTTCAATTAGAACCTGAAGGGATATTTTAAAATTACTTAAAAATCGCAATGAAGACGCGTCTAAACGGATAGCTAAATATTCATAGTATCCAAAATCAAATAGATAGAATAGCGTTAAAATAAAATAGGAAAAAGTAATGTAAATAGCGGCTATTCTTTTATAAATAACGCTTTTAAAAAAGTTATGATTTATAATTAAAACGAATATTGCTAAAGGGAAAAAAGTAAGAACTGCTAGTTTTAAATCAAAACGAAGACCAAGTAATAAAGCTTTTTGTATTTCTTGGCTAGAAACATTTTCTAATGATGCAAAAAAGGCGTAAAAGAGTCCTCTAAAAAAAGCAATAAAAATGAAAAGAAAAAAAACATTTGTAAAAATGTATTTTATGTAATTCGGAATTTTTTTAAACATGTATATTATATCGTCTAACAAAGGTACTATTTTTAGTATTACTTTAAATAAACTAGTATGTCAATTTTGGATTGTGTTGGATTATAGCCTAAATTTGCGGCAAAATAAAATGAACACAAATTAATGCAAAAGCAATTCTTTACAGAGGCCATCTCATTAGAAATATTTGAAATAATTTCTAAAGCATCACAACAATTAGGCTTAGAAAGTTATGTAATTGGTGGTTTCGTGCGAGATTATTTTCTAAAAAGAGGCACTGCAAAAGATATTGATGTTGTTACTATTGGGAGTGGCATAGACCTTGCAGAGAAAGTGTCTAGCTTGTTACCTAATAAACCTAAGGTGCAGGTTTTTAAAACTTATGGCACTGCGATGTTGCGTTACAAGGATATTGAAATTGAGTTTGTTGGTGCAAGAAAAGAATCTTATTCGGAAGAAAGTAGAAATCCGGAAGTATCTGAAGGAAATTTGCAAGACGATCAAAATAGGAGGGATTTTACTATAAATGCTTTGGCGTTAAGTTTAAACGAGTCTAATTTTGGTGAATTACTAGATCCGTTTAACGGAATAGATGATTTAGAAGACGGCATTCTTAGAACGCCTTTAAATCCAGATATTACCTATTCTGACGACCCTTTAAGAATGATGCGAGCAATCCGTTTTGCATCACAATTAAATTTCAAAATTGAAAAAAAATCACTTGCTGCAATTACTAAAAATTCAGAACGCTTAGAAATAATTACAAGAGAGCGCATCGTAGATGAGCTCAATAAAGTAATGTCATGCGAAAAACCATCTATTGGATTTTTGTTGTTAGAGGAAACAAAATTATTAGCTCAAATTATACCTGAATTAATAGATTTAAAGGGGGTAGAAGAGGTTGAAGGACAAAAGCATAAAGATAATTTTTATCATACCTTAGAGGTGGTAGATAATATTTCTAAGAACACAGAAGATGTTTGGTTGCGCTGGGCGGCTTTATTGCATGATATCGGTAAAGCACCTACCAAAAAATTTAGTAAAAAGGTTGGTTGGACTTTCCATTCTCATGAATTCGTTGGCTCTAAAATGGTTTATAAACTATTTAAAAATTTAAAGATGCCATTGAATAACAAAATGAAGTTTGTTCAGAAAATGGTGTTGTTAAGTTCTAGGCCAATTGTTCTAGCCACTGATGTTACCGATGCAGCTGTAAGGCGTTTGGTTTTTGATGCCGGTGACGATATCAATTCTTTAATGACGCTTTGTGAAGCAGATATAACTACAAAAAACCCAAAAAAGTTTAAACGCTATCATCAAAACTTTGAAGAAGTTCGCTCTAAAATTAGAGAAGTAGAAGAAAGAGATCGTGTGCGTAATTTTCAACCGCCAGTTTCCGGAGAAGAGATTATTGAAGCGTTTAACTTAAAGCCTTGTAAAGAAATAGGGCAAATAAAAGAAGCTATCAAAGAGGCTATTTTAGATGGTAAAATTCCTAATGAGCATCAAGCTTGTTATAATTTCATGATAGAGAAAGGCTTTGCTTTAGGCTTAAAAAGAGCTTAAATTGAGCGATTTTACAGCTATCCAAATTTAAATGAAATTAAATTTTTATTATATTTTTTTCATAATACCGTTGATGTACAGATTATTTTTGATTATTTTTTAACAAAAATGTTAATTTTCTATTATTTCTTGAATTCTCTATTGTACCTTTAATGTCTATAATAGTAATCAACTCCAAGAAATGAAAATCAAAAAGGTACTTGTCGCTAATAGAGGTGAAATCGCAATTAGAATATTTAGAGCCTGTGCGGAGATAAATATAAAGACAGTAGGAATCTATACTTTTGAAGATCGATATTCTTTACATCGATATAAAGCCGATGAATCTTACCAAATTGGTGAAAATAATCAACCTTTAAAACCGTATCTAAATATTGATGCTATTATAAATGTAGCACTCGAGAATGATGCAGATGCTATTCATCCAGGTTATGGTTTTCTATCGGAAAATGCAGATTTTGCCCTAAAATGTAAAGAAAATAATATTATTTTTGTGGGACCAAAAGTATCCGTTTTAAAATCTTTAGGGGATAAAATTACCGCGAAAAAAGTAGCTATTGCAAATGATATTCCAATTATTGAAAGTAATAAAAATCCGTTAGAAAGTCTTGAAGTTGCGCTAATTGAAGCTCAAAACATAGGGTATCCATTAATGCTAAAAGCCGCTTCTGGAGGCGGTGGCCGTGGAATGCGGGTCATCAGAAAGGAAGAAGAACTAAAAAAAGCTTTTAATGAAAGCAAGCGAGAAGCTTTAAATGCTTTTGGAGATGATACAGTTTTTTTAGAAAAATTTGTAGAGAATCCGAAGCACATAGAAATACAAATTGTTGCTGACAATTTAGGAAATACTGTGCATTTATTTGAGCGTGACTGTTCTGTGCAAAGACGTTATCAAAAAGTAATTGAGTTTGCACCTTCCTTTGGATTAAAAGAAGAAATTAAAAATGATTTATACAGATATGCCATCAAAATATGTAAAGCTGTAAATTATAATAATATTGGTACTGTAGAGTTTTTGGTTGATGATGACGGCTCTATTTACTTTATTGAAGTAAATCCTAGAATTCAAGTAGAGCACACGGTAACAGAGGTTGTTACAAATATAGATTTAGTAAAGACACAATTATTTATTGCTGGTGGTTATCCATTAGATAGTCAGCAAATAAAAATATCAAATCAAGAAGCAATAAAAATTACAGGATATGCTTTGCAATGTCGAATAACCACAGAAGATCCGCAAAACGACTTTAAACCAGATTTTGGTACGATTTCGACTTACAGAAGTGCATCTGGTTTCGGAATTCGTTTAGATGCTGGTAGTGTGTATCAAGGTGTAACTATCTCGCCATTTTTCGACTCCATGTTGGTTAAAGTTACTGCAAATAGCAGAACCTTAGATGGCGCAATAAGAAAAGTTAGAAGAGCGTTAGGTGAGTTTAGAATCCGAGGTGTAAAAACGAATATGTCTTTTTTGGATAATATTTTGAGGCATGAAACTTTTAGGAAAGGAGAAATTACTGTTAATTTTATTAAATCTACGCCAGAATTATTTAATTTTAAAGCATCTAGAAATAGAGCGAATAAAATAGTTTCTTATATTGGGGATATTACAATAAATGGAAATGCAGATGTAAAGAAACTGGATACAACAAAAGTTTTTTTAGAGCCAAAAGTACCTAAGTTTGACGCGAATGCGGCTTACCCAAAAGGAACCAAAGATTTATTAACAGAATTAGGGCCGGAAAAATTTTCTACTTGGTTAAAAAATGAAAAGAAAATTCATTTTACAGACACTACAATGCGGGATGCGCATCAAAGTTTATTAGCGACAAGAATGCGAACTTTTGATATGTTAAAAGTAGCAGAAGGCTATGCAAAACAGCATCCAGAAATTTTTAGCATGGAAGTTTGGGGAGGTGCAACGTTTGATGTTTGTTTACGTTTTTTACAAGAAAACCCTTGGGAACGTTTACAGTTATTGAGAGCAAAGATGCCGAATGTATTATTACAAATGCTTATTAGAGGTTCTAATGGCGTTGGTTATACAGCGTATGCAGATAATTTAATAGGTAAATTTGTAGAACAATCTTGGGAAAACGGTGTTGATTTATTTCGAGTTTTTGATTCTTTAAATTGGATGAAATCTATCGCGCCTTGTATAGAACATGTAAGGACAAAAACCAACGGTTTGGCAGAAGGTTCTATTTGTTATACTAGCGATATTTTAGATGTTAAAAACACAAAGTATAATTTAAAATACTACATTAATTTAGCAAAAGAGATAGAAAATTCTGGTGCACATATTTTAGGAATTAAAGATATGGCAGGTTTACTAAAACCGTATGCGGCTTCAGAGTTAATTACGGCTTTAAAATCAGAAATAAATATACCATTGCATTTACATACGCATGATACATCATCAATACAATCTGCTACTTATTTAAAGGCAATTGAAGCTGGAGTAGATGTAGTAGATGTTGCTTTAAGCGGACTTTCTGGCTTAACATCACAACCGAATTTTAACTCGATTGTAGAAATGATGAAGTTTCATGAGAGAGAAAATGCGATCAATACAACTTCTTTAAACGAATATTCTAATTATTGGGAAGCCGTAAGAGAATATTATTATCCTTTTGAATCTGGTTTAAAAGCTGGTTCTAGTGAAGTATATAAACATGAAATTCCTGGTGGACAATATTCTAATTTAAAACCACAAGCGCAGTCATTGGGTCTAGAAAATCGTTTTCATGAAATCACTAAAATGTACGGAGAGGTTAATACGTTATTTGGAAATATTGTAAAAGTAACACCGAGTTCTAAAGTCGTTGGTGATATGGCGCAATATTTGGTGAGTAATAATTTAACGATTACTGATGTTTTAGAAAAAGGAGATACCATTTCTTTTCCGAAATCTGTGGTTAGTTTTTTTAAGGGAGATTTGGGGCAACCTGTTAACGGATTTCCAAAAAGGCTTCAGAAACTAATTTTAAAAGATCAACAACCTTTTACAGAAAGACCAAATACTCATATTCCGCCAATAGATTTCGAAATAGAATATGCAGAATTTAAAAGAATTTTTGAAAGTGATTTTGGAAGAAATATCGATTTCACTGATTTTCTATCGTACAAATTATATCCGAAAGTATTTACAGATGCTTACAATAATCACTTAAAATATGATAATTTAACAAACCTACCAACTAAAAACTTTTTCTATGGTATGGAACGAGGAGAAGAAATTACGGTAGAATTAGATAGAGGTAAAACATTGTTGATTACATTAGATTCTGTTGGAATGCCAAATATAGAAGGAATGGTTACTGTTTATTTTAGAGTAAACGGTCAAGGAAGAACTGTGCAGGTTAAAGATTTGTCTATAAATGTTAAAACGGTTTCAAATAGAAAAGTAGATAAGAATAATGCTGGTCAAATAGGTTCACCTTTGCAAGGTATGCTGTCTACTATTTTGGTTAATGAAGGTGATAAAGTTGTAAAGAATCAGTCTTTATTTATTATAGAAGCGATGAAAATGGAAACAACAATTACGGCAATAGAAGATGCTACCATTAAAAAAATAATTTTAAAAGAAGGATCATTAGTGAATTCTGATGATTTGGTAATTCAATTGAAGTAATGTCATTTCAATTTTGCAGTGAAGTATAAATAAGTAATATTATTTTTTGATTCAGTTGGATTTTAAAAAATTAGCATAGTTATCTTTATGCTAATTGTTTAATGATAAAATAAAATAAATAATTTATAAGGTTAAATAGTCTTTGAAAGTTAGGACAAAGATTGCATAGAAACTAATTTAAAATATTCGCCTTTTAAAGCTAATAATTCTTCATGTTTGCCTTGTTCTGCAATTTTTCCTTTCTTCATAACCACAATAGTGTCTGCTTTTTGAATCGTAGATAAGCGGTGTGCAATTACCAGAGAGGTTCTATTTTGCATCATTTTTTCTAGTGCAGTTTGAACCAATTGTTCAGACTCTGTATCTAAAGCAGAAGTTGCTTCATCTAAAATCATAATTGGTGGATTCTTTAAAACAGCCCTTGCAATAGATAAACGTTGTTTTTGTCCGCCAGAAAGTGTGTTTCCACTATCGCCAATATTTGTTTCATATTTTTCAGGTAAATTCTGAATAAACTCATCTGCATTGGCAATTTGAGCAGCTTCTAAAATTGCTTCTTCTGTTGCAGCTTGCGTTCCTAATTTAATATTATTTGCGATGGTATCATTAAATAGAATGGAATCTTGAGAAACAATGCCCATTAAATTTCGTAAAGATTTTTTTGTAACGTCTTTAATGTTTTGGTCATCAATAAGCACCTCTCCCTTATTAACGTCGTAAAAACGAGTAATTAGGTTTGCTAAGGTAGATTTACCACTTCCAGATTGCCCAACTAAAGCAACTGTTTCGCCTTTATTAATGGTTAAAGAAAAGTCCTTTAAAACAAAAGTATCTTTATATTTAAAAGAGATGTTCTTGAATTCAATTTTATTTATAAAACCATCTTTTAAAGCTGCATTAGGTTTGTCTTTAATACTGTTTTCTGTATTCAAAACTTCCATAATTCTTTCGGCAGAAGCCTCACCTTTTTGAATATTATAATAGGCAGTTGTAATTGCTTTTATCGGATTTAAAACGGTGTAAAACAAAACAATGTACCCGAAAAACTCTTCAGCTTTTAAGGGACTGTTATTCTCTAAAACTAATTTTCCACCATAATATAAAATAGCAATAATAGTTGCAGAGCCCAAAAACTCACTCATGGGTGAGGCCAGAGTTTTTCGATGTAATACACTTGACATTAAGTTTCGAAACTTAGTTGTAGAAGTATTAAATTTTTCTTGAATTACTTTCTCAGCATTAAAACCTTTTATAATTTTTAAGCCAGTTAAGGTTTCTTCAATAAAAGATAAAAAATTACCAGTTTCCTTTTGTGCTTTGAGGGAATTTGCTTTTAGTTTTTTACTGATAGATGAAATTATAAATCCAGAAACAGGTAACAAAACAAATACAAATAAAGTTAACTTTACGCTGAGGATTAACATCATTGTTAAAGAAATAATTACGGTTAAAGGCTCTCTTACAATGGCCTCTAAAGAGGTTAGAAAAGAAACTTCAACTTCCTGTACATCTATTGTCATTCTTGCAATAATATCCCCTTTTTTCTTTTCAGAAAAATAGGCAAGAGGTAATGTTATTATTTTATGATATAATTTATCTCGGATATCTTTTACGATTCCATTTCTCAAAAACACAAGTACATAAGAGGCTAAATAGCGAAATAAATTTTTGAATAAGAACAGACTAAAGGTAAGTAAGCAGATAAAAAACAACACTTCAATAGCGCCTTCATTTTCTATTTTTTGAGAAATAAAATAATAGAAACTTTCTTTTGCATACGCAGCAATACTTCTGATACCTGTGTATAATGGAACTTTTATAACGGTGTTGTCTGTATTAAATAAAATGCCTAAAACAGGAATAAAAGCCAACACAGAAAGCACATTAAAGATCGCATAAAGTATGTTGAACAGAATGTTTAGAATTGTAAACTTCCGATACTTTTTCTCATATCTTAAAATGTCCTTAAAATAGCTCATTAATTTAGTTTCATTTCTTTTATAATTCGTTGAATTTTAGCATCTAAATCTGCTTCAACCTTTATAGCGTTTTTCTTAGCATCTAAAGAAGTGTTTACACTGAAGTAGAATTTTATTTTAGGTTCTGTACCACTTGGTCTTGCTGCTATTCTAGTACCATTGGCAGTTTGATAAATTAAAACATTCGATTTCGGTAAATCGATTTTTGTTACTTTGCCAGTAATTAAGTTTTTAACAGTAGATGCTTGATAATCACTTAGCGATACTACTTGTTCTCCATCAATCTCTGATAACGGACTGTTGCGCATGTCACTTAACATTTGCTGAATTTCTGCAGCACCGTCCATTCCTTTTTTAGTGATTGCTATTAGGTGCTCTTTGTAAAAATTATTTCTAAGGTAAATAGCCAATAATTCTTCATAGAAAGAACTACCGTTTTGTTTTGCATGTGCTGCAATCTCACAAGCTAATAAAGTAGCTGTTACCGCATCTTTGTCTCTAACAAATTCGCCAACCATATATCCAAAACTCTCTTCACCACCGCCAATAAAATCTAATTCCGGAAAATCTTTCACCATTTTGGCAATCCATTTAAAACCAGTTAAACCAACTTTAGTTTCAACACCGTAAGTTTTTGTTATTTCACCTACTAACTCTGTGGTCACAATGGTAGAACCTACAAATTGTTTTCCATTTATTTTACCTTCTTCTCTCCATTTTTTTAACAAGAATTCTGTCATAACAACCATTGTCTGGTTGCCATTCATTAGTTTCATCTTTCCATCGGTATCTCTTACAGCAACTCCCAGTCTATCGCAATCTGGGTCAGTACCAATTACAATATCGGCACCAATTTTATTTGCCAAGTCAGTTGCCATTTTTAAAGCTTCTGGTTCTTCTGGATTTGGCGATTTTACCGTAGGAAAATCTCCATTTGGTACTCTTTGCTCTTCAACAATGTGCACATCTGTATACCCCGCTTTTGCTAAAGCATCTGGCACGGAAACAATAGAAGTACCGTGCAAAGAAGTAAAGACTACTTTTAAATTTTTTCGATCAATATTAGGAAACAAAGAACCATTTTTTACAGCAGCATCTATAAATATGTCATCTACTTCTTTGCCTATGGTTTCAATTAAAGTTTCATTTGCAGTAAATTTAATTTCAGAAAAATCTAAAGCATTTACGTTTGCTATAATTTTACCATCATGCGGAGGTACAATTTGTCCGCCATCTGCCCAATATACTTTGTAACCGTTATATTCTGGAGGGTTGTGAGAAGCCGTTAGAACAATACCTGCATCGCAATCTAAATGTCGCACTGCAAAAGATAATTCTGGTGTTGCTCTTAAATCTTCAAATAAATAAACCTTTATATTGTTAGCAGATAAAACGTCTGCAACAATTTTTGCAAACTTTTTACTGTTATGTCTACAATCATAAGCAATAACTACTTTTAATTGATTTTTGTCTACATTTTCTATTAGGTAATTAGACAAACCCTGTGTTGCTCTACCTAACGTATATTTATTAATTCTGTTGGTTCCTGCGCCCATAACTCCTCGCATTCCACCTGTTCCAAATTCCATGTTTTTATAGAATCTGTCCTCTAAATCAGGAGCATTAGTAGTAATTAATTGTTCAATTTCTTGCTGCGTTGCTGCATCAAAAGTAGCACTTAACCACTGCTTTGCTTTGTCTAGTATTTCACTCATTTTTAAATATAAATTATGGTATTAAAATGCAAATATACATTTTAGAAATTGAGTTTTTCTTTTATTGAATAGTGTTTTTCGTTGCTTTTGGTCTTAATTATTAATTCGCCAATAAAACCTGCTAAAAATAATAAAGTACCTAAAATCATTGAAGTTAAGGCAATAAAAAACCAAGGATTGTCTGTGATTAGAATTGTTTTAATGTCGTTAAAGACTTTGTATAATTTAAAAACACCAATATAAAATGCGGTTGTTGTTCCAAATAGAAACATCAATGATCCCCAAAGACCAAAGAAATGCATTGGGCGTTTGCCGAATTTAGACAAAAAGGAAATGGTAATTAAGTCTAAAAAACCATTTATGAATCGGTCCATACCAAATTTAGTAACTCCGTATTTTCTTGCTTGGTGTTGTACTACTTTTTCACCAATTTTAGTAAAACCCTCGTTTTTGGCCAGCACAGGAATATAGCGGTGCATTTCTCCACTAACCTTAACCGTTTTAATAACGATATTCTTATAAGCTTTTAAACCACAATTAAAGTCGTTTAGCTTTAAGCCAGATGTTTTTCTAGCAGCTGCATTAAATAATTTTGAAGGAATATTTTTTGTAATAACATTGTCATACCGTTTCTTTTTCCAGCCAGAAATAAGATCGTAATCGTCTTTTACAATAAGGTCATATAATGCTGGTATTTCATCCGGATTGTCTTGTAAATCTGCATCCATTGTTATGACTACAGCGCCTTTTGCCATTTCAAAACCGGCATCTAGAGCTTGAGATTTTCCAAAGTTTTTTTGAAAACGAATTCCTTTCACCCCGGAATTTGCTGCTGATAATTTTTCAATTACATTCCAAGAACTATCTGTACTACCATCATCAATAAAAATAATTTCATACATAAAACGATTGGATTGCATAACTTTTGCAATCCAATCGTGTAATTCTTGTAAAGATTCTTCTTCATTAAGAAGAGGTATTATTACCGAAATATCCATATGTTGATATGAAGTTTAATCCTTTAAGTTATCATTTAAAACTTATAGAATTTAAATATATTGTTTAATACGTTTCTTCTTCTGATTTTTTCATAATAGCTGCACCAATAGCAGAAACTATAAAGCCACCAATAGCATAGCTAATAATTCCAACTGCGGCCATAATACCTGGAGTTGAAAAAGACGAAGTCATTTTATTTGCAGCTTCAATTTGTTCTTCAGTTAAACCTTGATCTAAATATGTTTGATTCTGGATTTCCATCATTTGATTCATGAAATCAGGTTCAAGAAAGTTTATAAAAAGATATTGATAAATTACTACAATTAAACTACCTACAATAGCAACTCCAACACCAATTTTAACACCTTGACCCCAAGATAAAAAATTATCATTTGCTTCTTTAAATTGTTTTATACCATAAATAATTATTCCAATAAATATGATTGCATTTATTACAGATGCAGACCAATGAGGAGTTAAATGATTACCGGTAGCGTACAAAACAAGTGCAAAGAGAATACTTGCAACACCTAAAATGATACCATTGTTTACCATAAAACTTTTACTACTTACTTGATTCTCCATATTTTCTTTATTTTAATTGTTTTACAAATATATTCTTTTCATTGAGATAGTCTTATTTTTTACAAATTATTATAAAATCTCAAAACAACATATTAGTAGTCAATACCTTAAAAATGTTACAAAAAATTAGTGTTTTTTTAATTGTTTAAATAAAAAAAGCTTGTAAATTTGCCATGGCAAGTTCTACACAACTAGCTCCCTTTGAATCCTCCAGGGCGGGAACGCAGCAAAGGTATTAGGTTGTAGCGGTGTGATGTAGGTAGCTTGCCATTTTTTATGCCCTAAATTCTCGTTTAGAGTTTTCTTTTTATTCTTTATATTATTTACCATTCTCTTTTTTTGATTCCTTAACTTACTTTTTCGATATTTGTATAATTATTGAATCTTTCAATCATTTCATGTTTTATGAGCAAAGTTGTTTTAGTTACGGGTGCTTCTTCTGGTATTGGAAAAGCGATTGCTACTTTTTTATATTCAAAAGGATATACAGTATATGGTACAAGTAGAAATCCAAAAAATGAGAAAGATTTTTCTTTTGAATTGATAGCTTTAGACGTTTTGAAGTTAGATAGTATTAATTCTGCAGTTAATTATATTTTTGAAAAGGAAGGGAGATTAGATGTGCTAGTAAATAATGCAGGAATGGGAATTACAGGACCTGTTGAGGAAACTCCTACAGACGAAATGCGTGCCGTTTTTAACACTAATTTATTTGGTGCTATAGATGTTATGAAAGCTGTTTTACCGCAGATGCGTAAGCAAAATGCAGGAGTAATTATAAATGTAACTTCTATTGCAGGGTATATGGGTTTGCCTTTTAGGGGTTTGTATTCTGCTACAAAAGGTGCTTTAGAAATTGTAACAGAGGCTGCAAGAATGGAAGTTAAAAACTTCGGAATTGAGATTGTAAATGTGGCTCCTGGAGATTTTGCAACTAATATTGCAGCAGGAAGATACCATACACCAGTTTTTGCAAACTCTGCTTACAAGGACAATTATCAGACTAATTTAGATTTAATGGATGCGCATGTTGGAAGCGGAATGGATCCGCTAGAAATGGCGAAAATTGTTTATAAAATAACCAATACAAAACATCCTAAAATTCATTATAAAGTGGGTGGGTTTGTGGAAAAATTTTCAATTTTTTTAAAACGAATTTTGCCAGATAAGATGTACGAAAAGTTATTAATGAACCATTATAAATTATAACACGGTGTCTTGTTTATAAGTAGTAAAGAAATACTTCTATTACACTTCTTAATTAGACTTGCAAGTACTTATCTTTGTGCGAGGAATTGTAATATTTGTTTGAGTTTTTTTGTAATAAATGAACAAAAATCGAATGTATCCAATCCAACCGCAAAGGAATGCCCAAAAAAGAAACAATCACAACTAAATAGATACAAATGAAATTTTTTATTGACACGGCAAATTTAGAGCAAATTAAAGAAGCGCAAGCTTTAGGGATTTTAGATGGTGTAACCACAAACCCGTCTTTAATGGCTAAAGAAGGAATTACTGGTGAAGCAAATATTATTAACCACTACAAAGAGATTTGTGAATTGGTAGAAGGAGATGTTTCTGCGGAAGTAATTTCTACAGATTTTGAGGGAATGGTAAGAGAAGGTGAAGCTTTGGCTGCATTGAATCCACAAATTGTGGTGAAATTACCAATGATAAAAGATGGTGTAAAGGCATGTAAATATTTTTCTTCTAAAGGAATTAAAACAAATGTAACATTAGTGTTCTCTGCAGGTCAAGCATTATTAGCTGCTAAGGCTGGCGCAACATACGTTTCGCCATTTATTGGTCGTTTAGACGATATTTCTACAGATGGTTTAAATCTAATTTCAGAAATTCGTTTAATTTATGACAATTACGGATTTGAGACTCAAATTTTAGCTGCTTCTGTGCGTCATACAATGCACATTATAGATTGCGCAAAATTAGGTTCTGACGTTATGACTGGACCTTTAAGTGCAATTGAAGGTTTGTTAAGACATCCATTAACAGATAGCGGTTTGGCAAAGTTTTTAGCAGATTACCAAAAAGGGAATTAACCTCAGTAGTTAATTTTTCTATAAAAAGTCAGAAAGTAAAAAGGTTTACCTTTAAAACTTTCTGACTTTTTTCATCTTTAAGAATTCTCTTAATAATAAAACATTATAACTTGCAAACTTTGTACCTTTGTACCCTTATATATGTATCCAAAAAAAGAACTCGCACAAATTGTTATTTCAGCTTGCGCTCAATTTAATATTGAGACGGTTGTTATTTCTCCAGGTTCAAGAAACGCGCCACTTACTATAGGTTTCTCTAATCATCAAGAAATAGAGACATTAAGTATCGTAGATGAACGATGTGCTGCATTTTTTGCTTTAGGCATTGCGCAACAGACGCAAAAACCTGTGGCAGTTTTATGTACTTCAGGTTCTGCTTTGTTAAATTATTATCCGGCAGTAGCAGAAGCATTTTATAGCAATATTCCGTTAGTTATTATTTCTGCAGATAGGCCAAAACATTTAATTGATATTGGAGACGGACAAACTATTCGGCAAGAAAATGTATTTGCAAATCATATTTTATTTTCTGCAAATTTAATTGAAAACTCGAAATACAAAACTCGTAACTCTCAACTAATTGGCGAAGCTTTGCAAGTAGCTATATCGCAACAAGGCCCTGTGCATATAAATGTTCCTTTTGATGAGCCTTTGTATGAAACAGTGTCAGTATTGAATGCATATAATTTTCCACATATCTCTTTAAGTTCTTTAGATAATTCTCATATCAATTATAAGAAGCTATCGAAGTCATGGAATGTTGCCGAAAAGAAAATGATACTGGTAGGTGTAAATTATCCTGATGCAGATTTACATGTATTAATGGATTTATATGCAGAAGATGATTCTGTTTTAATTTTAACAGAGACTACTTCTAATTTACGCCATGATAAAGCTATAGACTCTATTGATCAGTTAATTTTTTCTCTATCAGATACTCAATTTCAAGATTTAAAACCAGATATTTTAATAACGTTTGGGGGTATGATTATCTCTAAAAGAATAAAGAAGTTTCTTAGAGATTACCAGCCAAAGGAGCATTGGAATATTGATGCTAGAAAAGCAACCAATACCTTTTTGTGTCTGTCTGAATTTATACAAATAAAACCGGTAGATTTCTTCTCTCATTTCAATGAGTTTATAAGACCTTTAAAAAGCGATTATCAGCCAAAATGGATTGCCTTTAGAGATGTAAGAAGAGAAAAGCATGCAGCTTATTTAAAAAATATAAAATACTCAGATTTTTCTGTTTTTGAACAAGTGTTGAATGCCATACCGGAGAGTTGTCAGTTGCAAATTAGTAACAGTTCTATTATTCGATATGCACAGTTATTTTCGATGAAAGCTACTGTGAATATTTTTTGTAATAGAGGAACAAGCGGTATTGACGGAAGTACAAGTACAGCTATTGGAGCTGCATATGCTATTGAGCAACAAACTGTTTTTATTACAGGAGATTTAAGCTTTTTTTATGATGGTAACGGGTTATGGAATAGTAATATTCCTAAAAGCTTTAGAATTATTATAATTAATAATTCTGGTGGCGGAATTTTCAGAATTATTCCAGGTCCAAAAGCTACAAATGCTGCACAATATTTTGAAACGCCACATTGCTTAACAGCAGAACATTTGTGTAAAATGCATCAGTTAGAATATCAAAAAGCGTATTCTACAGAAACGGTAACAAAAGAATTAAACAGATTTTTCGAAACATCTGACAAACCAAAAATATTAGAGATTTTTACGCCAAGTGCAGAAAATGACCTAATTTTAAAAGATTATTTTAAATATATACAATAATGGATTTACAAGAAGATTTACAAGAAGGAGAAATGAATTTGAAAGAAGGAGATAAAGTAAGCTTGGTAATTGAAACTGAAACCGGTTTAGGGTATACTGTTTTAATTAATGAAGAATTTGATGGTTTGCTTTTTAGAAGTGAAGTTTTTCAAGCTTTGGAAGAGAATATGGAAGTTACTGGGTATGTGAAAAATATTCGTGAAGATGGGAAAATCGATGTTTCTTTGAGGCCACAAGGTTTTAGAAATGTAATAGATTCTGATGTAGATAAAGTACTTACAAGATTAAAAGATAGTAAAGAAGGATTTATTTTAATTACTGATAAAAGTTCGCCAGATTCGATACGTTTTCATATGAAAATGAGTAAAAAAGCATTTAAAAAGGCAGTTGGTAATTTATATAAACAGAAACTAATTGTTATTGAAGAAGATAGAATTTTGTTGGTGAAATAGGTGTCCAGTTGGCAGTTTCAGTAGGCAGTAAATATGTTTTTTAATTTAGAGTTTTTTTATTTTAAGGCTGAATATTTCTTAATTATTCATGTATGTTTTTTAATTACTGATTACTCAATCTTAATATATTTTCATAAAAAGCGTCGGCATTTGGGTCTGATGCATCCATTTTTCCATATCCAATTTTATAATATTTTATGGCTTTTTTTATATTTTTACCTTCTTCGTAATAACGTCCAATATAATAATCACCTAAAGGAGACGATGGGAATATTTTCAAAATCATTCTTCCAAAATTCAGCAATTGATCTCCGTTCTCTTTTTCGATAATTATCTTTTCTACAGTAAAAATATCTTGCTCTCTAATTCCTAAATCACTTCCAAATAAAAAATCAATTTCTAAATATTTATTTTCTAAATAAGTGATGGCATCCAAAGGAGAGAGGTCTTTTACATTTTTGTCAAATTCTTCTTTAGAGATTGCAGAGTAAATTTCAAAAACTTTTGTGAGGGCTCTAGGAATGGCTTCAGCAATCGCAGAAGTGCTATTTTCTGTATTGAAAGTGTCATTAATAATATTAAAATTATTAATCTCTACGCTAGAAAGACCTTGTTGTAATTGATTAATTAATGTTTGTTTTCTATTAGAAAAGATATTAGAATTATTAGTGTAAAAGTAAAAAGTGTTATCTTCCTTCTGAAATCTTGCTAATTTATAAGCTTGCATTTGGCTAGCTATAAAATCTGAAAAAGTAGGATTAATACAGATATAAGCATTAATAATAGGTGTTTGTTCTCCTAAAAAGGCAGTTATTAAATTTGCAGAGGTTCCTTCACCAATCAAAGTTATAAAGGGTGAAGTATTATAAGAACTTTCTATTTCAAAAATAACTTCATCTCTGATAAAATTATAAAAATTGGCGTTATTCTTAGTTAAGGTGCCATTATCCATATTAAAATAGGTGTCTTTTTTTCGGGTTTTAGCCATGTTAATCCCAATAATAATTTGTTTTGGCGCCTTATCTTTTGCGGCAAATAGCACTGCATTGCCCACATAAAGATCAAAAAGGTATTCAGCATCGAAAATAATTGCAAGTGGATAGTTTTTTTCTTCATCCTTATCATAGCCTTCTGGAAGGTATATTTTTATTTCTCTACTGTAGCCTAAATAGTCTGAGTCAATTGATTTTTTTATAATTGTCTGCGAATATGAACTAAAGAAAAATAATAAAAATATTAATGGCAGGGATTTCTGAATCATCATTTAGAATGTTTATTTTTGTAAGTAAGAATGTTTTGTTCTCTTTTAGAACGTCTAAAATACAAAAATATGATACAACCCAAGTGGAAAACTGTAAAGGAGTATGAAGATATTACCTATAAAAAGTGTAATGGAGTTGCAAGAATAGCGTTTAACAGACCCAATGTAAGGAATGCATTTAGACCCAAAACAACTAAAGAATTGTATGAGGCATTTTATGATGCAGGTGAAGATGTAAATATTGGTGTTGTATTGCTTTCTGCGGAAGGACCGAGTTCTAAAGATGGTGTATATTCTTTCTGTTCTGGCGGTGATCAAAAAGCACGTGGACATCAAGGTTATGTTGGTGATGACGGCTATCATAGATTAAATATTTTAGAAGTACAGCGTTTAATTAGGTTCATGCCAAAAGCAGTGATTGCTGTGGTACCTGGTTGGGCAGTAGGTGGTGGACATAGTTTACATGTTGTTTGCGATTTGACTTTGGCTTCTAAAGAGCATGCTATTTTTAAACAAACAGATGCAGATGTAACTTCTTTTGACGGTGGTTACGGTTCTGCTTATTTAGCAAAAATGGTTGGTCAGAAAAGAGCAAGAGAAATTTTCTTTTTAGGAAGAAATTATTCTGCGCAAGAAGCGTATGATATGGGCATGGTAAATGCCGTAATTCCGCACGAAGAATTAGAAGATACAGCATTTGAATGGGCGCAAGAGATTTTAGAGAAATCTCCAACATCTATAAGAATGTTGAAATTTGCTATGAATTTAACAGATGACGGTATGGTCGGTCAGCAAGTTTTTGCAGGTGAAGCAACGCGCTTAGCATATATGACAGAGGAAGCAAAAGAAGGAAGAGATGCCTTTCTGGAGAAGAGAAAGCCTAATTTTCCTAAAAAATGGATACCATAGTTATCTGAAAATCTAAAATTTATAATTAATTATAATGAAATCACAGATAGTAACATTTCTTATAAAATGTCCAGATCAAAAAGGGTTGGTAGCTAAAATTACCACGTTTTTTTATGAAAAAGGATTCAATATTTTAAGTTGTCAGCAATATGCAAATGCTATTGAAGATACGTATTTCATGAGAATTAGATTAAATGCGGCAGGGACTAATATTTCTAAAGAAGCATTAGAAAATAATTTTTTAGAATTGGCAGCGCCTTTAAAGTTAGATTGGTCTGTGAATTACGGTGATAAGAAACAAAACATGGCCATTATGGTTTCTCATACAAGTCATAACTTATATGATCTGTTAGAAAGACAAAAAGAAGGTTTGTTAGATTGTGACATTACAATGGTTATTAGCAATCATGATAAATTAAGACACATTGCAGAAATGTTTAAGGTTCCGTTTTATTATCTTCCAGTAACAAAAGAAACCAAAATAGTGCAAGAAGCTCAGGTTATAGAGTTATTAGATGCTAATAAAGTAGATCTAGTAGTGATGGCTAGATATATGCAAATTTTATCTTCAGACTTTATCAATCATTACCCAGAGAGAATTATAAATATTCACCATTCTTTTTTACCTGCTTTTCAAGGTGCAAACCCTTATAAGAAGGCTTATGATAGAGGTGTAAAGCTAATTGGTGCAACTGCGCACTATGCAACTGAAGATTTAGATGAAGGACCAATTATAGAGCAAGACGTAGAGCCTGTTACACATGAAAGTACTCCAACAACTTTAAAGAGAATTGGTGCAGACATCGAAAGGTTAGTTTTAGCTAGAGCAGTGAAAAACCATTTAAACAATCAAATTATAGTCTCGGGAAATCGGGCAATTGTTTTTCCAGAAGCTGGGGAGTAAATTCGTTTTTAATTCTACTTATTTCTCTCAATTTTTTAATTTTCAATACATATAAATGAAAATAATCTGTATTGGGCGCAATTACGCAAAACACATTGAAGAATTAGCTAATGAAAGACCAGAAAGTCCTGTTGTTTTTCTAAAGCCAGATTCTTCTATTTTACCAAGAAAAAACCCATTTTTTATTCCTCCTTTTTCAGATGATGTGCATTATGAGGTTGAGGTTTTAATAAAAATAAATAAAGTAGGAAAGCATATTGATGCAAAGTTTGCACACAAATATTATGACG
>CAJXAS010000002.1 GCA_913050305.1 uncultured Polaribacter sp.
CAAAACCAGTTCCTTTTCCATCTTTTCCTAAAGTTCCAAAACCATGTGCATCATCAACTAATAATCTAAAGTTATATTCTTTTTTAAAAGCTATAATTTCTTTTAAACGACCTTGCTCACCTCGCATTCCAAAAACTCCTTCAGAAATCACTAAAATTCCGCCACCAGTTTTTTCTGCCATCCTAGTTGCACGTTTTATGTTTTTTTCAAAACTTTCCATATCGTTATGACGATATACAAATCGCTTTCCTGAATGTAAACGAACTCCGTCTATAATACATGCATGCGTATCCATGTCATACACAATAATATCGTTTTTAGTAACCAAAGCATCTATTGCAGACATAATTCCTTGATATCCGAAATTTAATAAATAAGCGTTTTCTTTATCTACAAACTCGGCACATTCACGCTCTAGTTGTTCGTGAAAAGGGGTGTGTCCAGACATCATTCTAGCTCCCATTGGATATGCCATACCATGTTCTAAAGCAGCTTCTCCGTCGACTTTTAAAACTTCTGGATGATTTGCTAACCCCAAATAATCATTAATACTCCAAGTAACTACTTTTTTTCCATTGAAATACATTCTATTAGAAATTGGGCCTTCTAATTTGGGAAACACATAGTATCCCTCTGCCATATCTGCCCATTTACCTAAAGGACCCTTATCTTTTACTATTCTATCAAATAAATCTGTCGTCATTGTTTCTTCTTTTTTTTACAGAATGTAAAGTTAGCTAATTTTAATATTTTATACAATTTACTTGTCGTTTGAAAGTGTTTTTTAATCTAAAAACCCTTGTTCACGCATCCAAGAATCACTATAAATTTTATTCATATATCTAGAACCGTGATCTGGAAAAATCAATACAACAAAACTATCTTCATCGAACATACTTAAAGCATTATATTGCCTTGTAGCCTGAATAACAGCCCCACTTGTATATCCTAAAAACATCCCTTCTTTTTGGATAATTTCTCTAGCAGCAAAAGCAGCATCTTTGTCGGTTACTTTCTCGTAAACATCTATTACATCAAAGTCTGTTGCTGTAGGAATTAATGTTTTTCCTAAGCCTTCAATTTTATATGGCTTTATTTCATTGGTATCAAATTCTCCTGTTTCATGGAACTTTTTAAGCACAGAACCAAAAGCATCTACACCTAAAACTTTTATATTCGGATTTTGCTCTTTTAAGTATTTACCCGTTCCAGAAATCGTTCCCCCTGTTCCACTTGCCACTATCAAGTGTGTGATTTTACCAGCTGTTTGATTCCATATTTCTGGACCTGTGGTTCTATAATGCGCTTCAATATTTAATTCATTAAAATACTGATTGATATAAACAGAGTTTTTTGTTTTCCTATGTATTGTTTTTGCAACTTCATAATAAGACCTTGGATCGTCTGCAGGAACATTTGCTGGACAAATATGCACTTCTGCTCCCATTGTCTTTAATAAATCTATTTTATCTTGAGAAGATTTATCACTTACGGCTAAAATACATTTATACCCCTTTACAAGACTAATCATTGCCAAACTGTAGCCTGTATTTCCAGAAGTAGTTTCAACAATAGTGGCACCTTTTTTAAGAATCCCTTTCTTTTCTGCATCGTTAATAATATGTAAAGCAATTCTATCTTTTGAGGAAAGACCTGGATTAAAAGCTTCTACTTTTGCAAAAAAAGAACCTTTTAAATCCTTGGTTATTTTCTGAAGTTTAATGAGTGGAGTTTCCCCTACTAATTCTAGAATACTATTATTAATTCCGCTGTTTTTACCCATACTACTATAATACATAAACGATATTAATAAATAACGCTTGATAATATTTTTAAAGAATTTTCTCGTCTTGAATTATAACATTAAATTTAAAGCTTAATTAGATCTGGATCTAATTTATTTTCCAAAGCTAAAAAGAAAGTGTAGTCTTTTGCAGTTTCCTTTAAAGCGTCAAAACGCCCTGAAGCACCACCATGACCAGCTTCCATATTTGTTCTAAGTAATAATAAATTATCATCTGTTTTTAACTCACGTAATTTTGCAACCCATTTTGCAGGTTCCCAATATTGTACTTGAGAGTCATGAAAACCAGTAGTTACTAATATATTTGGATATGCTTTTGATTTTACTTGATCATAAGGTGAATATGATTTAATATAGTCATAGTATTCTTTGTCATTCGGATTTCCCCATTCATCGTATTCTCCTGTTGTTAGTGGTATTGAATCGTCCATCATTGTAGATATAACGTCAACAAAAGGAACCGCTGCGATAATTCCGTTATACAATTCAGGGTTCATATTTACAATTGCTCCCATGAGTAACCCCCCTGCAGAACCGCCCATTGCATATAAATGCTTTTCAGAAGTGTAATTGTTTTCTATTAAATATTTAGAACAATCTACAAAGTCTGTAAATGTGTTCTTTTTATTTAACATTTTACCGTCTTCATACCAATCTCTACCTAAGTATTCACTTCCTCGAATATGTGCTAATGCATATACAAAACCTCTGTCTAATAAACTTAAACGCGTGGTAGAAAAACTGTCTGGAATTGTATAACCATAAGAACCATATGCATATTGTAATAAAGGTGTATTTTCATCTAACTGAGTATCTTTATGGTATACCAAAGAAATAGCTACTTTTTTACCATCTCTAGCCGTTGCCCAAACACGTTTACTCTTGTAATTTTCTTTATTAAATTTACCACCTAAAACTTCTTGTTCTTTTTTGATTTCTTTAGACTTATTACCCATATTAAAATCAATAACAGAGGCAGGTGTTGTCATAGAGTTATAAGAATAACGTATAACGTGAGTATCAAAATCTGGATTTGAATACACACCTACGGAATATGTTTCTTCGTTAAACGGAAGATAAAAATCATCTGTTTTATCCCAACGTTTAATACGAACCATATTTAATCCGTTTGTACGTTCTTCTAGAACTAAATATTCCTTAAATATTGAAAAATCTTCTAGTAGTGTATCTTCTCTATGTGGAATAACATCCGTCCAATTCTCTTTTGCCGTCATAGAAACCGGAGTCTTCATTAACTTAAAATTGGTAGCATTATCTTTATTTGTTAATAAGTAAAAATCATCTCCAAAATGAGAGACGCTATATTCTAAATCGCGCTCGCGCTTTTGAAGCATTGTAAATTCTCCTTCAGGATTGTCTGCATCTAGATATTGAGCTTCTGTAGAAACGGTGCTATATGAACCGATAATAATATATTTATCAGATTTTGATTTTGTAACGTAGGTTCCAAAAGTTTCATCTTTTTCATGAAATACTTCAATATCTTCTGAAGCTGATGTTCCAAGAATATGTCTATAAACCTTTTCACTTCTCAGGGTCGTAGGATCTTTCTTAGTATAAAAAATAGTTTTATTATCATTTGCCCAAACAGAGCCACCAGTTGTGTTTTCTATAACATCTTTATAAACTTCACCTGTTTCTAAGTTTTTTATACGTAAAAAGTATTGTCTTCGGCTAATTGTATCTGTTGCAAAAACAGCTAATTTATTATCATTAGAAATATTTAAACCTCCTAATTGAAAATAATCGAAATCTTTGGCCATCTCATTTACATTGAACATTACCTGCTCATCTGCCTCTAAATTGTCTTTCTTCCTGCTATAAATAGGATATTGCATTCCTTTTTCAAAGCGCGTAATATAGAAATACCCATTGTCTTTATAAGGCACAGAAGAATCATCTTCTTTAATTCTACCTTTCATTTCTTCAAATAAAGTCTCTTCAAAACTCTTAGAAAATTCAGTGATTTTATCGTGATACGTATTTTCTTCCTCTAAATAATTAATTACTTTTTGAGTTTGTTCATCTTTTACATCACCAAGCTTTTGTTCATCAGTTAAACGCATCCAAAAATAGTTGTCTATTCTAACATCTCCGTGTTTTTCTAATGTTTTTGGCTGCTTCTCTGCTGTAGGTATTTTTGCATCTATATTTTTCATAGTATCATTTTTACAAGAAGTTGCAAAAATAAGACTTAATACGATGGTTGTTGTATATAATTTTCTCATTTTTAGTTGGTTTATTTTTTCTTACAATTTACTAAATTAATAGAAACTTAAACAATTGCTCCCATAAGTCCTACAATGCCCGCTAAAATATAAATAGATAGCATTATAATAGTAAAAACACCTACAAATTTATAATGAGATTTTAGCATTTCGAATGCACTTGCCAAAACTTCATCATCTTTCTGGGTTAATGCTTTTTTTAACTTTACAGAAAACTGATACAAATAATACAATGGAAAAATATAAATAGCAATCATTAGAATATAAAATATTGTCATTGCTGTTCCTAAATTAAAAGGCATACTTGCTGCTTGGGGCATATTGGCATAAATAGTACTAATAAAAAAGCTACTTAAAAGAAGCAGACCTAAACCTATAAAACCTAGAATAGATAAAAATTTGCACCATTTTACAGTTTCTTTTAAAAAACCTTTTGCAGCACTTGTTAAAGTTAGTTGCTCTAATTCTGTAATTGCATTTTGCATATTTTTATATTTAGTTAGTAATTAGTAATTAGTTTCAAAAATAGTCATTTTAAAATTTTGACAAAAAAAACCACAAATATTAAATTTGTGGTTTAAAATATAACTTTAAAAGTTTACTTCTTAAAGTTAGAAATTGTCTTTGTAATAATAGAAATACAATCCATTAATTGCACTTCTGTCATCACTAAAGGTGGTGCAAAACGAATTATATTACCATGTGTAGGTTTTGCCAATAACCCATTATCTCTTAGTTTCATACAAATATCCCAAGCTGTAGAACTGTCTTCGGTATCGTTTATTAAAATTGCGTTTAACAATCCTCTACCTCTTACAGACTTTACTAAATCGTTTGTTTTACAAAACTCTGTTAGTTCATGCCTAAATATATTTCCTAATTTATCTGCATTAATTGCTAACTCCTCATCTGCAACTACTTCTAAAGCAGCCATTGCAACTGCAGCAGCAATTGGGTTTCCTCCAAATGTAGAACCGTGATTACCGGGTCCAATTACATTCATTACAGCATCATTTGCTAAAACAGCAGAAACAGGATATGCGCCACCACTTAAAGCCTTTCCTAAAATTAAGATATCTGGTTTTGTTTCTGGTGAACCAGAACAATTTTTCTCTGGACAAGCACAATTACCACAGGTTGCTAATAAACGACCCGTTCTTGCGATTCCTGTTTGTACTTCATCCGCAATAAACAAAACGTTGTGCGCTGCACACATTTCTTTAGCAGTAGCTAAATAACCGTCAGAAGGCACAAAAACGCCAGCTTCACCTTGTATTGGCTCCACTAAGAATGCAGCAATATTTTTGCTACCTTCTAACGTTTCTTTTAAAGCTTGTAAATTATCATATTCAATTTTAATAAACCCTTTTGTATAAGGTCCAAAATTCTTTTTAGCAACTTCATCATTAGAAAAAGAAATAATAGTTGTTGTTCTACCGTGAAAATTATTTTCACAAACAATTATTTCTGCCTTATTTTCTTCAATACCTTTTACTTCATATGCCCATTTTCTTGCAATTTTTAAAGCAGTTTCTACTGCTTCTGCTCCAGTATTCATTGGTAATAATTTATCAAAACCAAAATACTCAGTCGCAAATTTCTCATATTGCCCAAGCATATCATTATGGAAAGCCCTTGATGTAAGACTTAATTTTTTTGCTTGATTGGTCATTGCGTCCACAATTTTAGGATGACAATGCCCTTGATTTACAGCAGAATAAGCTGACAAGAAATCATAATATTTTTTTCCTTCCACATCCCAAACATTAACGCCCTCACCTTTACTCAAAACCACTGGAAGTGGATGATAATTGTTCGCCCCGTGTTTGTTCTCTAATGCTATCGCTTCTTGCGATGTAAGTTTGTTTAAAACAGCCATTTTTAATCGTATTAAATGTTTATAATTAAATAACCATTCCTGTTCTACCTTTATCCTTTCGAAGTTCCGAAAATTCAGCGTGGGAAAGAAATCATCCCCGAAGTGACACAAAAGTAATTAAAATAATTAACTATTTAATGAATGATTTTATTTCTATATAAAAACTTGTTTAATGAGGTGTTTTCAAAAGGCATCATTTTTTAACTAACAATAGTAAAGAACTTGGTAACAAACCTTTGATGTCTTTTATTTAAAAAACAACACCCCTCTCCTTTTCTTTTCCTAATTTCGCAGTCCAAAATACTTAAAAATGCCACGTAGAGAACGAAACAAATTTGTAAAGAAGAATCAAGTTTTAGAATTAAAAATTGAAGATTACGCTTTTGGAGGAAAAGGAATTGCAAGAATTCATTCAGAAGATGGAAGCTTTGTCATTTTTGTACCGAATACACTACCTGGCCAATTGGTAAAAGCGCAAATTAATAAATCTAGTAAGAATTATGCTGAAGCAAAATTAATAGATGTTTTGGCTCCTTCTGAAGATGAAGTTGAAGTTCCTTACCAAGATATTCCTGGTGCACCTTACATTCAATTACCTATTGAATTACAACATAAATATAAAAAAGAAAGTACTTTATCTTTATTTAAAAAAATAGGGAAAGTAGAAAATATAGAAGCTTTATTTGACGAATTTGTAAGTTCACCAAATGTATTTCATTATAGAAATAAAATGGAATATGGTTTCTCTGCAATTGGTTATGATAGAGTCACAAAAAGAGATAAAGACGAGTTTACACTAGGTTTTAAAAGACGTGGTGTTTGGTGGATGGGAGATAACTTAGATAAAGATTCTGGTTTGTTTGATAAACAAATGGAAGACAATCTAAAAAATATTAGACAGTATTGCATAGATTCTGGCTTAGATCCTTGGCACGGACCGAAAAGAGAAGGGTTTTTTAGATATTTTGTAGTAAGAAAATCTTTTAAAACAGATGAATTATTGTGCAATCTGGTAACGACTTCGCCAAATTTAGATCAATTCGATTTGCAGAAATTTGCAAACTTTCTAAAAGATATTTTTGGGGAACGTTTAGCTGGTTTACTGCATACTATTAATGATGAAACTGGTGATAGGACCATTGCAACTTCTGGAAGTATTGATTTAGTCTACGGAAAAGATAAAATTGTAGAGCAGTTATTAGGGTTAAATTTTGAAATCAGCATGAAAAGCTTTTTTCAAACAAACCCAAAATGTGCAGAAAAACTATACAATAAAGTTGTAGAATATGTTTTAGAAGACAAATCTAAAGTAGATAATACTGTTGTTATGGATTTGTTTTGTGGAACAGGAACCATCGGACAAATTGTTGCCTCTAAAAGTGAAAATGCAAAAATTGTTGGAGTAGATATTGTGGCCTCTGCTATTGAGGATGCTGAGAAAAATGCCAAAAGAAATAATATTGAAGGATTAAAATTTTATGCAGCAGATGTTGGTAAATTTTTAACAGCACATTCAGAATACGAAAATAAAATTAAAACGATTATTTTAGATCCTGCAAGAGCAGGAATTGCACCAAAAACATTACAAAAAATAATCAATTTAAAAGCAGATAGAATGGTGTATGTTTCTTGTAATCCTGCAACCCAGGCAAGAGACACAGAGTTGTTAAGTGCTGCTGGTTATTTCATAAAAAAGATTAGTCTGGTAGATCAATTTCCACATACTGCGCATATTGAAACTGTGGTTTTGTTTGAAAAAAGTTAAATTAATTCCTAATTTCTTTAGAATTAGGTTTTATTTATGAAAATGAAGCTATTTTAGCAAGACAAAGAAATAGAACAAATTATAAATATGTTTTATTTATTAATAAATGCATAAACGAATTCCTAAACCCTTTTTAAAAAGGATAAACATAAAAATATGATGATAAAACTATCTGAAACAGCAATCTTATCTAAAATAGAAAAATTATTAGAATGGGAGTATTATGATAACGCGTTGCACACAGACTTTGAATTCGATAATTTTAAAGATTGTATGTCTGCAATGAATAGAATTGCTTTTGAGTGTGAAGCTTTAAATCATCACCCAGAGTGGACAAACGTATATAATACTTTAGATATAACATTAACAACACATGATGCAGGCGGTGTTACAGAATTAGATTTTAAATTAGCTGCTGCAATTAATAAGATTGTAGAAGTTGAAGAGGAATAATACTATAAAAACAATCTAATTCTTATATTTGAGTTGTGAAAAAAAATATTTTACTTTTAGTACTATTTATATGCATCTTTTCGGCGTGTGAAAAAGATGATTTTTGCATAGAGAATCCTGTTACTTCCAAATTGATCATAGATTTTTATGATGATACAAATAGAGAGACTTTAAAAAATGCACAACGATTCTCTATCATTGCAGAAGGTAAAACAGATAGCCTTTTTGTGAATAAAACTTTTAATAGTATATCAATACCGCTAAACTCTTTAACCTTAGAAACCCGATATATTCTAAAGAAAAATGATGATAGTGGTGCAACTGTAGATAATAAAATTGCCACATTCACAATTCAATATGATACAGAAGAAGAATTTGTTTCTAGATCTTGTGGCTTTAAAGTGATATTTAGCAATCTAGAGTTTTCTTCAAATACAAATAGTTGGATAACAGATTTTACACCAACAACAATTATTAATTTAGACGACCAAAGCGCAGCGCATGTACAAATATTTCATTAGCATTTGTTTGTTATTTGTTTTTGCTGAAAACTTTTCTCAAGAACAAAAAAAAGACAGCATTATTCCTCAAGAAAAAGATACGATTATATATAAAACAAATTATGGTTTGCGCCTGGGAATGGATATAAGTAGACCTCTATTTTCTTCTTTGTATTCCAATTACAATGGTTTAGAAATTGTAGCAGATTATAGAATTAAAAAAAACGTATACATAGCAGCAGAAATAGGTTTTGAAGAAAAAACAAGCATTGAAGATTATTCAAATTCAACTTCTAAAGGAAATTATATTCGTTTAGGTGTTAATTACAATGCCTTTAAGAATTGGTTAGATATGAATAATGAAATTTTTGTTGGGTATAGATATGGCTTTTCTTTATTTAATCAAACTTTAAATAATTATACAACCAATGTTTCAGACGCAGATAACGGTAGCTATTTTCCTGCAGTTTTAAATACCACCGGGCAATCTTCCGCGAGTTTAAATGCGCATTGGTCTGAATTTATGATAGGTGTTAAAGCGGAAACTTTGCATAATCTATTTATTGGATTTAGCTTTTCTTACAAAATACTAATGAGTGTAAAAGATCCAGAAGATTTTAAAGCGCTCTTTTCTCCAGGATTTAATAGAATTTTTGAAAGTAATACCGGTTTTGGCATTAATTATACCATTAGTTACTTAATTCCTTTTTCTAAAAAGTAAATTCACCTTATAAGCTGCTGTTTTTTTAGTAACTTTAAGGAATGTTTTAATTTAAAACTACAACAATGAATAAAATACCAAGTGTAAATTTAGAAGATTTCTTATCGAACGACCCTAATAAAAAACAAAAATTTATAAATGAAATTGGCCATGCATATGAAACCATTGGTTTTGTTGCTTTAAAGGGACACTTTTTAGATGATACATTAGTCAATAATTTATATAGTGAAATAAAAAACTTTTTTGAGTTACCAGTGGAAACTAAAGAGAAATACGAAATACCAGGAATTGGTGGCCAAAGAGGATACGTTTCTTTTGGAAAAGAATCTGCTAAAGGTAAAAAAGAAGGCGATTTAAAAGAGTTTTGGCATTTTGGGCAATACGTAGAAGATGATGCCGAAAGAGCAAAAGAATACCCTGAAAATGTTCTTGTTAATGAACTTACTAAATTTAATGAAGTAGGAAAAGAAACCTATAAAATGTTAGAAAAAACTGCCAAATATGTGCTGCGTTCTTTAGCATTACATCTAAGTTTAGAGGAGACCTATTTTGATCAATATATCAAAAATGGAAATAGCATATTACGTCCAATTCATTATCCACCAATAGCAACAGAGCCAAAAGGTGCAGAAAGAGCTGCAGCGCACGGGGACATTAATTTAATTACATTATTGATGGGTGCGCAAGGAAAGGGTTTACAAGTACAAAACCACAATGGAGATTGGATTGATGCCATGGCGGAGCCTGATGAACTCATGATTAATGTTGGTGACATGTTAGCAAGACATAGTAATAATAAACTAAAATCTACCATTCACAGAGTAACGAATCCCCCAAAGGAAATGTGGGGAACTTCTCGATATTCAATTCCCTTTTTTATGCATCCAATATCAGAAATGAAATTAGATGTTTTAGAAAATTGTATCGATTCAAAAAATCCAAAACAATTTGAAGATATTACTGCGGGTGAATTTCTAGAGCAACGCTTATTGGAATTAGGATTAAAAAAATAATTGATACTTGACAAAATGGATTTTAAAGATCAATTAAAAAATTTATTTCCAGAGCATGAGGAAAAATTAGACCCAATAAAAGAAAAGTCTAATATTTGGCTGCAAGATGATCCTATACTCTGTAAATATGAAAAACGTAAAGGGAAACCAATCACTATTTTAGAGGGATACACAGGTGCTACATCTGATTTTAAAATATTGGCAAAAGAAATAAAAACCAAACTTTCGGTTGGTGGTAGTTTTAAAGATGATAAAATTATTATTCAAGGAGATTATAGAGATACTATAATGGAAATGCTAAAAGCCAAAGGGCTTAAGGTAAAAAGAGTTGGTGGTTAAAAATATATATTTATGAGTATAAGAGAATCAGAATTGATTTTAAATACGGATGGTAGTGTTTATCACCTGAATTTAAAACCAGAAAACATTGCCCAAGATATTATTTTTGTGGGCGACCAAGATAGAGTTGAAAAAGTGACAAAGCACTTTGATAGTATCGAATTTAAAACTCAAAAACGAGAATTTAAGACGATTACTGGATTTTATAAAAATAAAAGGATAACAGTAATTTCAACAGGAATTGGCCCTGATAATATAGACATTGTTTTAAACGAGTTAGATGCTCTGGTAAATATTGATATAGAGGCAAGAACTCCTAAATCAAAACTCACTAAATTAAACATCGTTAGGATTGGAACCTCTGGAGCTTTGCAATCAGAAATACCAATAAATTCTTTTTTAATAAGTACGCATGCATTAGATATGAATGGGATGCTTCACTCCTATCAAATAGATGAGATTTCTAATCCAATTATAGAAAACGCATTTGTAAAGCACACCAATTGGAGTGCTAAAAAGCCATTCCCTATCATCATAGAAAATAACAAAGAATTAGAACTTAAGTTTTCATCCACAAAAACCTATAAAGGTATTACAGCAACCGCTGGAGGATTTTATGGACCACAAGGCCGTGTTCTTAGACTTCCGGTGCAAGATTCAGAACTAAATACTAAAATTAATAGCTTTAATTATAACGGACAAAAAATTTCTAATTTAGAAATGGAAACATCTGCTATATATGGTTTATCTAAACTGTTAGGTCATAATGCTATTTCTATGAATGCTATTATAGCCAATAGAACAAATGAAGAATTTAGTGAAAATCCTGATAAAGTTATCGAGGATTTAATTTTATATACTATTGACAGAATAATTAACTAAACGATTTTATAATAAAATGATCTATTTTATCGTTTTCACAATGGAGAAAACTTAGATACATTCATTAAAAAAATGTACCTTTAAACTTTAAAATTATTTAAAAAATGAAAAAAGTAGTATTTATTGCAGTTTGTATTGTTGGGATTCTTTGTTTTTCGTCTTGCAGAAGCACTTCTAAACCTTGTGGCTTAGCAGATGATGGCACAATAAATACACAAATAGATTTAACAGAAGCGGATTCAGCTTAAATTTAATTTACTTTTTAATAATAATAATAATCTCACAAATCCACTTTTTCGTGGATTTTTTTTTATTTAGTTACCAGGAAATCGATTCGGCTCCTATCTTTTTTAAGAATACATTTGTCTTAGAAAAATGTTTACTACCGAACCAGCCTCTCCAAGCGCCTAGCGGTGATGGATGTGGTGCAGTTAAAATACAATGCTTTGAAGTATCTATTAATTTAATTTTGCCTTCAGCAAACTTTCCCCAAAGTAAAAAGACAACATTTTCTTTTTCATTCGAAATTTTTGTAATTACTACATCTGTAAACTTTTCCCAGCCTTTATTTTGGTGTGATCCTGCTTCATGCGCTCTAACAGTTAAAGTTGCATTTAATAATAAAACTCCTTGAGATGCCCACCTTTCTAAATTCCCATCATATGCATCTTTTTGTTTTAAATCCGTAGAAACTTCTTTAAATATATTTTTTAAAGATGGAGGATGCTTGATCCCCTCTTTTACGGAAAAACACAATCCGTTCGCTTGGTTTTCATCGTGATAAGGATCTTGACCAATAATAACTACTTTTAAAGCAGCTAAAGAACAAAAATGAAAAGCTCCAAAAACATCTTTTTTATCAGGAAAACATTGGTGTTTGTCATATTCTTCTTTTACAAAATTTGTCAAATCTTTAAAATATGATTTTTCAAACTCATCCTTTAAAATATTTTTCCAGCTATTCGCTATTTTTAGCTCCATTGTTCCTTATTTTTGTAAAGAACCAAAATTACGAATTTGAACACGAATATTTCAGGAAAAACATTACAAGATTTAGAGTTTTCTACAGTTTTACAGCATGTATCAGAACATTGTATTACCGGTTTAGGAAAAGAAAGGGTGCGAGAAATCCAACCAATAATTAGTAGAAAGCAACTTTTTATAGAATTACATTTGGTAAATGAATATTTATCTTCTTTTCAAAGTGAAAATAGAGTACCAAATCATGGGTTTGATAATGTAACGGAAAGTGTAAAAAGATTAAAAATAGAAAATAGCTTTATTGAAACAGAAGCTTTCTTAAAGATAGCAAGTACATCGCTTACAGTAAATGAGCATATCAAATTTTTTAAGAAATTAAAACTACAGTTTCCCACGTTTTTTGAGCTTTCTCAAAAAATTGAGTTCACTTCTTATATCGATGATGAAATTAAAAAAATAATTGATATTTCGGGCGAAGTAAAAAACAACGCATCCTCTGCTTTAAAACAAATAAGAAGAGACATTAATAACATTCGTGGTAAAATTGGTGCTAGCTTTTCTAGTGCGCTCTCGAAATCTATTGGTGCCGGCTATTTAGATGATATTAAAGAAACCGTTGTAGACAATCAGCGTGTTTTAGCGGTTTCTGCAATGCACAGGCGTAAAATAGCAGGTAGCTTATTGGGTTCCTCAAAATCTGGTAATATTGTTTATATAGCACCACAAGCTACATTAGCATATAGCAGAGAGTATCAAAATTTAGTCTATGAAGAAAAACAAGAAGTAATTAAGATATTAAGAGCCCTAGCGGAAACAGTTAGGCCGTTTACAAGCCTTTTAGAAGAATATTTGGAATACTTGGTACATACAGATGCTGTCGGCTCAAAAGCAAAATATGCACTGGAAATGAATGCTATTCTGCCAAAAATCACCAAAGAAAAAAGAATTTTCTTTAAAAATGCCATGCATCCAATATTATGGAGAAAAAATAATGCTCAAAAAATAAAAACAATACCTCAATCTATAGAACTCAACGAAAAACAACAGATTATTGTTATATCAGGACCTAATGCAGGAGGAAAAAGTATTACTCTAAAAACTATTGGTTTATTGCAATTAATGCTACAAAGTGGAATTTTAATTCCTGTAGACGAACGCAGCCAAACCTATATTTTTGATACTATTTTAACAGATATTGGAGACAATCAATCTATAGAAAATCAACTAAGTACTTATAGTTACCGCTTAAAAAATATGCGTAATTTTTTACGTAAATGTGGAGAAAGTACATTGTTTTTAATTGATGAATTTGGTACGGGGTCAGACCCTGAATTAGGTGGTGCTCTAGCAGAAATATTCTTAGAAGAGTTTTATGAAAAAAAAGCTTTTGGAATCATTACAACCCACTATTCTAACTTAAAAGTACTGGCAAATGAATTGGAAAATGTAACCAATGCAAACATGCAGTTTGATGAACGCACCTTAGAGCCGTTGTACAAATTGTTTGTTGGCCAAGCTGGTAGTTCTTTTACATTTGAAGTAGCGCAGAAAAACGGAATTCCGTTTAGTATTATAAATAAGGCAAAAAAACGAGTAGACACAGAGAAAGTTCGTTTAGACCAAACCATTTCTAAACTGCAAAAAGAAAGAAGTAAACTACAACGAAATTCAGACAATCTAGAAAAACAAAAGTCCAAAGGACAAGAGCATTTAGAAAGTTTACAAGAAAAGGAAGATAAAATTCAACTGAAACTAGCTGGTTTCCAAGAGTTATATGATAATAACCAAAGAATGCTTTCTTTAGGTAGAAAAATTAATGAGTTTCTAAACAAATACTTTCAGAATAACAATAAGAAAGAATTAAACACCAATTTTAATAAATGGGTGGTTGATGAAAAGGTTAAATATGCTAAGAAAAATCCTTTAACACCGAAAACAAAGTCTCAAAAACAGCAAGCCAAAGTTGTTCAGAAGCAAATGCAGGAGGTTATTAAAACAGTAGAAAAAGAGGTATTACAAAAGGTGGTTAAAGTTCGGAAAGAAAAGAAAATAGAAGCTGTTAAAATTGCTGAAGAAAAAGCAACCTACAATTATAAGATAAATGACAGAGTAAGAATCAAAGATTCTAACTCTATTGGAACGATAGATAAAATTGAGAAAAAAAACGTAATTATTAATTATGGTGTTTTTACTACGAAAACCTCTTTGAGTAATTTAGAGTTGGTAGAGAAAGCTAAATAATAAAAAGCGATAAGAATAGTAAATAATTTTACTATTCTTATCGCTTTATTTAATGTTTTTATTTTTTAACTAATACCCAAAGCTCTACTTCCTCTGTACCACGCCAATGTTGATCTCTTTTGGTTTTATCGGAAGCTACTTTTACAGATTTCTTTAAACATTTTTCTAATTGAAAACGCACTCCTTTTGCCAATTCCTTCTCTATCGGGTGTTCTTTAGATGCTTTTGTAATTTGACCTAAATTAGAAAACAATATAACTAGTTTACCATCTTTAGCCAATCTGTTATTTGCTTCGGCAAAAAACTTAGGAAATAAATTTTTATTATAATAAATAGCTTCATCAATTTTCCCTAAACTAGAAGCTGCCGGCAACCAAGGCGGATTGAAAACAATTAATTCTGTTTCATTTTTTAATTCACCAAAAAGATTTGCATCACTTAATTCAATCTTACGAGACAATTTTGTCTCTCCCATAGATTCTTTTAGACCCGCAATTGCATTGGGGTTAGTATCTGTTCCAAAAACTTTTTGAAAACCGTGCTGCACCATTTGAAAAGCCAAAACACCACTACCAATACCAACATCTATAGCAGACTTCTTAGCACCTTTATATCGCTTTAACCAATTGTCAAACAAAATTAAATGGTCGAAACGGGTTGGGAAATACGTACCATAAAACGGGTGTATTTTATTTCTTAGAACAGGCACTTTAATTCCGTTTTTATACCATTGCCAAGCACTATTTAATCCTTGTACTTGCGGAAAGGTTAAAAAGAATTTGTTATTTTCTGAATAAAACTTTTCTAACCAACCAATACTAGGCGCTTTTTTAACCGCTACTTCTTGATTTACAATTTCTATAAAAACCTGATTGGAAAGCTTATGATATTCAGCTCTATATGCGCGTTGCTCTGAAAATGTTTTATTTGGTAACCTATTTTTTAAATGTTTATGTAACTCTTTTAAGAGCATCATTCCATTACTATAAAAATCAGTAATTATAACCGATGAACCTTCCTTCATTGCATAAATCGTAGCTCTTACATCTGTAGTGCTCTCGAATTTTATTATAATTTCACCAGGAACACTTGGTGATGGTTTGTTTATTTGTGTTTTTGAATTCATCAATTGATAGTACGTTGTAACGTTTTGCCAGCTAATGTGGTTCGCAAAACGTGCGTTTAAAATAGGCTTATTATTGGCATTTAGTAACAAACAGACATTAAGTTGTTTGCTATTGTTTTAATAATCTAAATACGAAGCCACAAAGATACTTTTTAAAACCTATAAATGGCATTATAAATGGATAATACAGAAAGATTGCAATATCTTTATGTATAATATTTCAATATAAAATTAATATTATTTTAAATGATTTATTGTAGAATCAATAAAAATAGTGAAAGAAGTTTTTTAAGGGATTGAATTGATTTAATTATTCAGATATTTGTAATAGAACATTTATTTATCCAACTAATGATTTCAAATACTGTTTTAGAACAACTTCACAAATCGCTTTCTGGTGATGTGCTTTTTGATAGCTTGCATAAAACCTTATATGCTACAGATGCTTCTGTTTACAGAAAGATGCCTTTAGCAGTTGCATATCCTAAAAACGAAAAAGATCTTAAAACTTTAATTGCCTTTGCAAATAAAAATAAAATTACCCTAATACCAAGAACCGCTGGTACTTCATTAGCTGGCCAATGTGTTGGAGACGGAATTATAGTAGATGTATCTAAACATTTCACAAAAATTATTTCTTTTGATGAAACTGCAAAATCTATAAAATTAGAGCCAGGAATTGTAAGGGATTCTTTAAATGTATATTTAAAACCGTTTGGTTTATTTTTTGGTCCAAATACGTCTACTTCGAACCGCTGTATGATGGGCGGAATGGTAGGTAATAATTCTTCGGGAAGTACTTCTATAAAATATGGAGTTACACGCGATAAGGTATTAGAAATTGAAGCGATTTTAAGTGACGGAACTCCGGTTACTTTTAAAGAAATAACTTCTCAAGAATTTTGTGTTAAAACAAAAGAGGATACTTTAGAGGGAAATATTTACCGGGCTATTTTTGAGGAACTTTCTGTAGAAAAAAATCAGCTAGAAATTAAAGAACAATTTCCGAAAGAAGCAATACATAGAAGGAATACGGGCTATGCTGTTGATGAGTTTTTAACGTCAGACATGTTTGGTGGGTCAGAGCCAACTATAAACGTTGCAAAATTCTTATCGGGTAGTGAGGGAACTTTAGCTTTTTCTACAGCAATTACATTAGAATTAGATTTTTTACCACCATCAGAGAGTATTATGGTGTGTACCCATTTTACAAGTATAAATGAAAGTTTACTTGCTACGGTTATAGCAATGAAACACGATTTATACAATTGCGAGTTAATGGATAAGACAATTTTAGATTGCACGAAAAACAATCGTGACCTTGCAAAAAATAGATTCTTCTTGCAAGGAGACCCAGAAGCGGTTTTAATGTTAGAGGTTTCAGCGAATACTATTGAAGACGCAGAAATCTTAGCAGACAACTTAATTGCAGATTTAGAAAAAAACAACTTTGGCTACCATCACCCAAAAGTATTTGGTCAAGATATTGCGAAAGTTCATTATTTAAGAAAAGCAGGTTTAGGTGCTTTGGGAAATATGATTGGTGATAAAAAAGCCGTAGCTTGTATAGAAGATACAGCGGTAGCTTTAGTAGATTTGCCAAATTATATTGAAGAGTTTACTCGGATTATGGATAAGTATCAGCAAAACGCAGTGTATTATGCACATGCTGGCGCGGGTGAATTACATTTACGTCCTATCTTAAATTTAAAGAAAAAAGAAGATGTTGTATTATTCAGAAAAATTACAACAGAAACTGCTGCATTAGTAAAAAAATATAAAGGTTCTTTTTCTGGCGAACACGGAGATGGAATTGTTCGCGCAGAATTTATTCCGTTGATGATTGGTGATCAAAATTACCAATTATTAAGACGCATTAAAAAAGCATTTGACCCAAACAATGTTTTTAATAAAGGAAAGATTACAGACGCTTTTTCTATGGATGAAAGCTTGCGTTATGAGGTAGATAGAGTTGAACCAGAAATTAAAACAATTCAAGATTTTTCTGATAGTGAAGGTATTTTAAAACTTGCAGAAAAATGCAACGGTTCTGGCGATTGCAGAAAACCAGTGGAAGCTGGCGGTACTATGTGTCCAAGTTACCGGGCAACTAAAAATGAAAAAGACACTACACGGGCAAGAGCAAATACATTACGTGAGTTTTTAACAAATTCAGAGGAGGCAAATAAATTTAATCACAAAGAATTAAAAGATGTTTTCGATTTGTGTTTAAGCTGCAAAGCCTGTGCATCAGAATGCCCGAGTAATGTAGATATTGCAACCATGAAGGCAGAGTTTTTATATCAATACCAAGAAACAAACGGCTATTCTTTTAGAAGTAAATTATTTGCTAACAACGTTAAGTATAACAAATTAGGTAGTATTGCCCCCGCTTTAACAAACGCAATTTTAAGCACACCGTTTGCAAAGGCTGCGATGGGTGTTGCACAACAAAGACGTGTTCCTAAATTAGCTCCAAAAACATTAAAAAAATGGTATAGTAAGCAACCAAAATCTAGTCATAAAAAAGTTGTTTATTTATTTTGTGATGAATTCACCAACTTTTATGATGTAGAAATTGGTAAGGATGCTTTTATACTTTTTGAAAAACTAGGTTATAATCTACAAATTATAAATCATGAAGAATCTGGAAGAAGTTTTATTTCTAAAGGTTTCTTAAAAGAAGCTAAAGTAGTTTGTAATTTAAACGTTTCTATTTTTAAGGATATTATTACTGCAGATACACCCTTAATTGGGGTAGAACCTTCTGCTATTTTAACATTTAGAGATGAGTATATTCGTTTAGCCGACGATAAAAATTCTGCTAAAAAGATTGCTAAAAATGTATTTACTTTTGAAGAGTTTCTTGCAAAAGAAGTAGCAAATGGAAATTTAGATACCTCTGTTTTTACAAAAGAACAAAAAACATTGAAAATTCACGGGCATTGCCATCAAAAGGCATTGTCTGGAACACATGCCAGTTTTCAAATCTTAAACATCCCTAAAAATTATTCTGTAACTATAATTAATTCAGGTTGTTGTGGTATGGCCGGTTCTTTTGGTTATGAAAAAGAACACTATGATATTTCAATGCAAGTTGGTGAAGACACCTTGTTTCCAAAGCTAAGAAACACACCCAAAGAAACTGAAATTGTTGCTGCAGGAACCAGTTGTAGACATCAAATTTTTGATGGTACCCAACGAATTGCGAAACATCCAATAACCATATTAAAGGAGGCTCTTAAATAGTTTAAATGAGCAAGAAAAGTACATATATAGCTGATGAAAAACGCTATGAAAAAATGAACTACAGGAGAACAGGAAACAGTGGTCTGTTACTTCCTGAGATTTCTTTAGGACTATGGCATAACTTTGGCGATCACGATAATTTTAAAAATGCTAGAAATCTATTAAAATGCGCTTTTGATAATGGAATTACTCATTTTGATTTGGCAAATAATTATGGTCCTGCACCAGGCTCTGCCGAAAGAAACTTTGGGAAAATATTAAAAAAGGATTTTAATGCATATAGAGATGAACTTATAATTTCAACAAAAGCAGGTTACGGAATGTGGCCAGGACCTTATGGAGATTTAGGATCAAAGAAATTTTTAGTTGCTAGCTTAGACCAAAGTTTGCAAAGAATGGGCTTGGACTATGTTGATATTTTTTATCATCACAGACCTGATTCAGAAACGCCTTTAGAAGAAACTATGGGGACTTTAGATTTAATGGTTAAACAAGGAAAAGCCTTGTATGTTGGTCTTTCAAATTACAGACCTAAAGAAGCTGCAAAAGCTTTTAAAATATTAAAAGATTTAGGAACTCCTTGTTTAATTCATCAACCAAACTATAATTTATTTGATAGGTGGATTGAAGACGGATTATTAGATTTATTAAGAAATTCTGGAGTAGGCGCAATTTGTTTTTCACCCTTAGCACAAGGAATGCTAACAAATAAATACATTACTGGTTTACCCAAAGATTCAAGAGCTATAAAAGATAGTCCGTTTTTAAATGCAAATCAAGTAATAGAGAAGTTACCAGAAATTAAAGCATTGCACAAAATTGCTGAAAATAGAAATCAAAGTTTAGCACAAATGGCAATTTCTTGGATATTGAAAGAGGATGGTATTACTTCTGTTCTAATTGGAGCAAGTAAAACTGACCAAATTATAGATAGTGTAAAAGCAATTGAAAATACTGTCTTTACAAAGCACGAAATTATAGCAATAGATACTATTTTAAAAGAGTCCTAAGAACTCCAAAATTCTCGTTTTTTATTTAATTCTTCTTCCTGAAGCATATAATCTTTAGCATCTTTTGGAGATAATACTTTTAGAAAGGAAGGATGTTGTTCGATTGCAAATTCAATTTTTGTAACAATATCTGCAATATCTTCATTTTCATAATCTATATCTAATGGTTCTTTAATTACCATAGACTGCAGCACGTTTCTTTTTTTAATACTTAACCCTTTTTTATCAAAAGAACGTCTAAATCCGTCTATAACTATAGGAACTACAACAGGCTTACAGGTCTTTATAATATGGGCTGTTCCTCTTCTAATAGGTTTAAAAGGTGTAGTTGTGCCTTGTGGGAAAGTAATTACCCAACCATCTTTAATAGCTTTTCCAATATTAGAAATATCAGAATTTTTTACTTGTCGCTTTACATCCTTTCCATCACTTCGCCACGTTCTATCTATAGAAACGGAACCGGCATATGCAAATAATTTAGGCAACAAACCAGACTTCATGGTTTCTCCTGCCGCAACAAAATAAATATTTAATTTTGGGTGCCAAATGTATCCAACATTTTTAATACTATCATCTCTGCCCTTTAAGGATGCATTAAACACGTGAAACATAGCTGCCACATCGGCAAAATAAGTTTGATGATTTGAAATAAATAAGACATTACTATCTGGTAAATTTCTTAAAATATCAGATCCCTCTATTTGTAAACTATTAAATTTACGATAGCGACTATGCGATATCAAACCGAAAATTCTAATCATCAATTTTTTTAGAAATAAAATATGACCAAAAGGATTTCTTTTTATGAATGGCATTGTTCGTGAGGTTTACGAGGTTGGTTGACTACAAACTTACGAAACAAATCATAAATTTGATCACTTTAAAAGTTCTTTAATTTCTGAAAGCATCATGGCTGTAGCGCCCCAAACTACGTAACCATTTAATTTAAAGCACGGTACATCTACATTAGCCATATAAGAAGTAGTTAAATTCACTTTAGATAAAGAACCTTCATTCAATAAATCTTCTAATAAGACTTCAATAGTGTTTTCAACTTCATAATTGATTCTAAATTTTGGTTTTTCTGATACAAAGGCTAAAAAAGGAGTTGCTAAAAAATTACTTGGTGGAATATAAACAGGTGTTATTTCTTTAAAAACTGCTGCAGGCTTTATATGCAATCCAACTTCTTCAGCTGCTTCTCTTAGCGCAGTTGCTTGCATATTTATATCTGATGCATCCACTTTACCCCCTGGAAAACTTATTTGAGCAGAATGGGTTCCTTTGTAGCTGGCCCTTTCTGTAAGTAAAAAAGTTGTTTCATTATTTTCATTCGGATAAAAAAGCACCAAAACGGCTGCTAGTCTTGGATTACTTGCCTTTATTTTGTCCGTATTATATTTTAAACGTAATTCGGGTGCTAATTTAAATTGTGCATCTAAACCGCCTACTGTCTTAGTTATATATATTGGTATTTTATTTTTAAAATGATTAAATTTCAATAGTAAATAGTATTTTTAGCTAAATTATAGAATTCTTTATAAACTCAATATTTTTACAGAGAAATTTTTTTGATTATTACCTATGAAACATACCTACAAAAAGTTAGCTTTTAGCATTGTATTAGATCTTTTTGGTTTTATCCCAATACCTTTAATAAGTATGCTTTGGGCACCTTTAGCTGGTTATATAATGACTAAAATGTACAAAGGAAGAAAAGGTAAAATTGCTGGTATTATCTCTTTTATCGAAGAATTATTACCAATAGACGTTATCCCAACCTTTACTATTATGTGGATTTACACCTATATTATAAACCGTAAAAATAAAGATGTTCTTAAAAATTAATACTACTGCTTAAATAAAAATCCCAAACCTATTCTACTTAAAAACTTTTTTTCAAATGCCCAGAAAAATTTTAATTGTCCAAAAAACCAACCAACAATTGGCAAAGTTATTTGGTATATAGGAAAAATTAATAAAAACCTTAATGGATAATATATAAATCCAGAAATCTTCTCAGGATCTAGTCCTAAAAATATCGTAACAGGTTTCGCAACCCACGTAGCGAAAGATCCATTGATTGCAAAAACAATAAAAATAGCTATTACCGCCCAATTGCTTTCAATACCCCAGCGTTGTTTTAGTTTTTCCATAAAAAATCTAAGCTTCTTTTTTTGATTTTCTTAACATTAACCAAATTCCGATAAGTACAAAAGGAATACTTAAAACTTGCCCTGTGTTTAAAGGACTAAAAAACCATTCTTCTCCCCTTTTTTGAACTTGTGGCTCTTTTATAAATTCTATAAAGAAACGCAAAGACCATAAAACAGACATAAATAACCCAAAAAGAAAGCCAACTTGATTTTTTTTATTTGTTTTTGAATACAAAAACCACATTACTAAAAACAATGCTAAGTAACTAATAGCTTCGTATAATTGTGTTGGGTGTCTTGCTGATGTTTCTCCTGCAGCCTTAAAAATTACCCCGAAACTAGAACCTGTTTCTTTTCCATAAATTTCTGAATTAAAAAAGTTACCGAAACGGATAAAAAATCCAGCTAAAGCTACTACTATAGCAAGTCTATCTAGAATAAATAACCATGGTTTTTGTAAATGTTTTTTAGCATAAAAATACAAAGCTATTGGTATACCAATGGCGGCACCATGACTTGCAAATCCAGTAAAACCAGTAAATTTCCAACCCTTTATAAACCCTAGTATAGTGCTATTTGCACTTTCTTTTATGGGTAGAAATATTTCTAGTAAATGGTTCTGATAATAATCCCAACTATAAAAGAAAACATCACCTAAACGCATTCCTAAAAGCATAGAAAGAAAAACATACATAAATAAAGGATCTACTTTTTCTACAGGAATATTATCTGTAATATAGATTTTTTTCATGATGCGTAGACCTAATAAAAAAGCTGTAACAAACATTAAACTGTACCAACGTATTACAAAAAAACCTAAATCAATTCCAATCGAAGGATTCCATTCTATTGCTAAAAAACTCATATACTATTATTTTTTTTAATTTTCTATATTTTCTGGTACTGGATCATAACCACTTCCTCCCCAAGGATGACAACTAAATATTCTTTTCAAAGCCAACCAGCCTCCTGAAAATAGACCATATTTTTGCAATGCATCAATGGTGTAACGAGAACATGTTGGGTTGTATCTGCATGTTGCTGGTGTAAAAGGTGATATTGCTACTTGATAAAACCGAACAAGTAAAATAATTGGATATGAAAGAATTTTTCTCAAATTGAATATTAGTTTACAGAAAATGTTGTGCCCTCTTTGCCGTCTTTTAATTGTATACCTAAAACAATTAATTCATCTCTGATTTGATCTGATAACGCCCAATCTTTATTTTCTCTTGCTTCTTTTCTTAACTTTATTAAAAGCTCCACTACTCCATTTATCTTTTCTGAATTAGCTTGATGATTTTCATTTGTTAAGCCTAAAACATCAAAAACAAAACTATTTAAAGCTTTTTTAAACGCTAACAGATCAGGTGCAGTTAAACTTGCATTCTGCTCTCTTATATGATTTATAACCTTTACAGCCTCAAATAAATTTGCAATTAATATAGGCGTATTAAAATCGTCATTCATTGCATCATAGCAAGAGTTTTCCCATTCTTGTACATTAAAAGTTGATGTTTTATCTGATTCTATCTTATCTAAAAGATTAAGAGCTTCCATTAATTTAGTATGCCCTTTTTCTGATGCCTCTAGCGCTTCTCCAGAAAAATCTAAAATACTTCTGTAATTAGCCTGTAAATTAAAAAAACGAACAACACTTGCAGTAAATGCCTTTGGTAAAATATCATTTTCTCCAGATAAAATCTCATTTGGTAAAATAAAATTTCCAGTAGATTTTGCCATTTTCTGACTATTTAACAAGAGCATATTCGTGTGCATCCAATAATTGACGGGTGTTTTACCACTACACGTTTTAGATTGTGCAATTTCACATTCATGATGTGGAAATTTTAAATCCATTCCACCACCGTGAATATCAAATTGTTCTCCTAAATATTTTGTACTCATTACAGAACATTCTAAATGCCAACCAGGAAATCCATCGCTCCATGGTGAAGGCCATCTCATTATATGACGTTCATCTGCTTTTTTCCAAAGTGCAAAATCTTGCGGGTTTTTTTTATCTGATTGTCCGTCTAAAGTTCTTGTATTGTGAATTAAATCTTCTACTTTTCTGCCAGATAGAATACCGTAATGTTCGTTTTTATTATATTCTAAGACATCAAAATATACAGAACCATTTACCTCATAAGCAAAACCTTTTGCTATGATTTCTTTGATCATTTCTATTTGCTCTACAATATGTCCGGTTGCTGTGGGCTCTATACTTGGTGGTAAAAAATTATAATTTTTAAGCACATTATGAAAATCTACAGTATATCGCTGCACTACTTCCATTGGTTCTATCTTCTCAATACGTGCTTTTTTAGCAATTCTATCTTCACCCTCGTCTGCATCATTTTCTAAATGGCCAGCATCTGTAATATTACGCACGTACCGCACTTTATACCCCAAATGTAATAAGTATCTATATACTATATCAAAGAACATAAAAGTTCTTACGTTCCCTAAATGTGCGTTGCTATATACCGTAGGGCCACAGACATACATGCCTACGTAACCTTCTGTTATGGGTTTAAAGTTCTCTTTCTTTTTAGACAGAGAATTGTATACTTTTATTTGATTTTCTTTGTAGCGTTCCATTAAAAAAGTGACTATTTACAGGGTATAAAGATAGTTACTTTATTAAGAATAGAGAAACGGAATTAATGAGAAGTTTTGTAAATTTACTTTTTAATTAATTATCTTTAAATTTACATAATTCCTTTCAAATGAATGATAAACCTTCTGCATTGCAAGAAAAAGATGGAGTTTCTAAACCAGAAACTACCAGTAAAGCATCTGCAGAAAAAATTAAAAAAAGTAGAGCAAGGCAAAACTCTGTAAATGAATTTGTTACTGGAGTTTTAAATGGTAACATTACATTCTTAAGCAAAGCGATTACATTGGTTGAAAGTACAAATATAAAACATCAACAAAAAGCAAATGAAATCTTAAACTGTTGCTTGCCTCATTCAAATAAGTCTATTAGAATAGGGATTACAGGTGTTCCTGGAGTTGGTAAAAGTACATTTATAGAAACTTTTGGTAAATACTTAACGGCACAAGGCAAAAAAGTAGCAGTGTTAGCAGTAGACCCCAGTAGCTCTGTAAATAAAGGTTCTATTTTAGGTGATAAAACAAGAATGGAAGCACTTGTAACTGATGAAAATGCTTTTATTAGACCTTCTCCTTCTGGTACTTCTTTAGGAGGCGTTGCCCAAAAAACACGCGAAAGTATTATTTTATGCGAAGCCGCAGGATTTGACACCATAATTATTGAAACCGTTGGAGTTGGGCAATCTGAAACTGTGGTTCATTCTATGGTAGATTTCTTCTTATTATTGAAATTGGCTGGCGCTGGAGACGAATTGCAAGGAATAAAACGCGGAATTATAGAAATGGCAGATGCTATTGTTATTAATAAAGCCGATGGCGAAAACAAACAAAATGCTAAAATAGCCAAAGTAGCTTTTAACAGAGCGTTGCATTTATACCCATTAAAAGAAAGTAAATGGCAACCTAAAGTATTAACTGCAAGTGCTCTTCATAACTCTGGTATTGAAGAAATTAACAACATGATTCTTACTTATATTGGGATTACAAAAGAGAACGCTTATTTTAATAAAAAAAGAAATGAGCAAAATAAATTTTGGCTATTGTCTACAATAGAACAACAATTAAAAACTAACTTTTACCAAAACCCAAAAGTTAAAAGCGCTTTACAAAAAGAAATTGATAATTTAGAAAATGGCAAGACAACTCCTTTTAATGCAGCTAAGAGGTTATTAGATTTGTAATGTTTATACTTTTTTAAACTCACTAAATATTTGTAGTATTGTATTAGTTAAAAAACTAAATTTTGGACATTATAAAAAACAAATTATCCTGGAAAAAAAGACTTCATGAAATTATTTATGAGGCAGATACCAAGGAAGGTAAAGTCTTTGATGTAATTTTGTTAATAGCCATTCTAGCAAGCATATTATTGGTAATGCTAGAAAGTATAGAGAGTTTTGATAATAAATATCACGACTTATTAAATATTGGAGAATGGATAATTACCATTTTGTTTTCAATAGAATACATCCTTCGAATTTTCTCTATTAAAAAGCCAACTACATATGTTTTTAGTTTTTTTGGTGTTATAGATTTTCTTTCTACAATACCGATGTATTTATCTTTTGTTTTTGCAGGGTCACAAGGATTACTTGCTTTAAGAGCTTTGCGTTTATTGCGAGTTTTTAGAATTTTAAAATTGGCAAGATATATAGGCGCTTCAAATAAACTAATGGTTGCTTTAAGAGGAAGCAGGGCCAAAATAGCTGTGTTCTTACTCTTTGTATTGATAGTTTGTATTATTTTAGGAACGTTAATGTACATGGTTGAGGGTGCAGAAAACGGATTTACAAATATTCCAAAAAGTATTTATTGGGCAATTGTAACGTTAACCACCGTTGGTTTTGGAGACATTGCACCACAAACACCTTTGGGTCAATTAATTGCTAGTGCAATTATGATTTTAGGATATTCTATTATTGCCATTCCTACAGGTATTGTAAGTTCTGAAATGACCAAAACAGATATTAATAAAATTGAAACAAATACACAATCTTGCCCAGCTTGTTTGGATGAAGAACATACCGAGGGTGCAACATTTTGTCATAATTGCGGAAGCATTTTAAATTAAATGAGTACGAATCAAAACACTTTAATAACCATTGTTGGGCCTACGGCAATTGGTAAAACAGCCTTAAGTATTCAACTAGCAAATGCTTTTAGCGCAAGTATTATTTCTTGCGATTCTAGACAATTCTTTAAAGAAATGACGATTGGCACAGCAGTCCCTGAACCCAAAGAACTAGCTGCTGCTAAACATTATTTTATACAAAATAGAAGTGTATTTGACTCCTATAATGTGGGTGAATTTGAAAGAGATACTTTAGAAAAACTCGAAGTACTTTTCAAAGAAAATTCTATTCAAATAATGGTTGGCGGAAGCGGCCTTTATGTAGATGCCGTTTTAAATGGATTGGATTATTTTCCTGAAGTAGATCCTAAAATACGTGAAGCACTATTGTTAAAGCTTGAAAAGGAAGGGATTGAAGTACTTCAAAAGCAATTAAAAGAATTAGATTTAGAAACTTATAAATTGATTGCCATAGACAATCCACATAGAATAATGCGCGCTTTAGAAGTTTGTATTGGTTCAGGTATTCCGTATTCAACCTTTAAAAACAAGCCAAAAAAACAAAGAAACTTTAATAATATTAAAATAGGTTTAAATGCAGATAGAGAAATCATTTACAATAGAATTAACCAACGTGTAGATGCAATGATAGACAATGGCTTAATTGAAGAAGCAAAAACCTTGTATGCTCACAAAGAATTAAATGCATTACAAACCGTTGGTTACAGAGAGTTATTTTCTTTTTTTGATGGGAATTTTACAAAAGAGTTTGCTATTTCTGAAATTAAGAAAAATTCTAGACGTTTTGCAAAAAGACAATTAACATGGTTTAAAAGAGATGAAAATATTTTGTGGTTTGATTATTTAACTGATAAATTAATCATAGCCTCTAAGATTTCTGAAAAAATTAACAAATTAAAAGGATAACATACTTTTGTAAGTCAGACCATTGTATATATTTGTTAATCAAAATATAAATCATGAAATTAAAAATTACAGTATTATTTATTGCCTTTATAAGTTCATTAACAATTGCTCAAACTAAAGTTGGAACAATTGATAGCGACTATATTTTAGGTGTCATGCCAGAAACAAAAAAAGTTGTAGAAATTACAAAAAATTATGGCACAAAATTAGATTCGTCTTTTAGTATAAAGGTTACGGATTTTAAAGTAAGGTTAGAAGACTATAAGCTCAAAGAAAAGGATATGGGCGAGTTAGAGAAAAAAACAATTCAAAAAGAATTGGCGGGCTTGGAACAAGATATTAAAAAATATCAAAAAAATGGAAATACGTTAATGGGATTAAAAAGAGACGAGTTAATGCGTCCTCTTTACACGATGCTTAGCCAAGCAATTGCAGTTGTAGCGAAAGAAAATGGATATACTCAAATTTTAACAATTACCGGAAATGAATTTGCATATATAGATTCAAAATTTGATATCACTGAATTAGTTCTTAAAAATTTAGGTATTACAATTCCGAAAGGCCAATAATAATAATAATAATATAAAAAAACCTCACATTTAAATAAATGTGAGGTTTTTTTTATACCATATACTTAGAATTATTTATTCAAATTCTTTCATTTCGGCATCATAAAACAAACCTGCTTTATCCATTAAATCTGCCAATTCTCCTGCAATATCTTCTTCATTTTCTCCGGTTAAATCCTCAAACCATTCTATTTCATCATCCTTTAAGTTAATCATAAAACGAGGAAACTCTGTATGCAACACAAAAATATCGTCTGGTAAACTGCTGTTATCTGCTAATAAAAATTTCGGTAAATTCATTGTAAATCTTTTATTTATGAAACTTCGAACGCAATCGAATAGTAATTTATTTTTTTTTTAACCTCTCGTCTGCGTTCAAGAGAATATATATTATTGTTTTTCTTTTATTAACTTTAAAGTTAAGGAATTAAATCGAATGAATAATAAAACGGAAGCCGTAGTTAACCCCGCCAATAAACCTAACCAAATACCAAAACTACCATACATTTCTTCTTTACCTAAAAAATAAGAAACAGGAAAACCAACAACCCAATACGAAATAAAAGTTAAAATAGTTGGTATTTTAACATCCTGAAGACCTCTTAAAGCTCCTAAAACAACTACTTGTATACTATCTGAAATCTGAAAGAAAGCAGCCGCTAATAACAAGTTCGATGCAATGCTAAGCACCTCCATATTATCTTTATAATTTGTAGTATCATTTAAATCTACATAAATATTTGGTAAGCTTTTATGAAAAACAAAGAACAATAATGCAAAGAATACAGCTAATAAAATACCCAACAAAAAGATAGAAAATGCAATTCTGCGCAACTCTTTATAATTTTGTAACCCTTTCTGGTTTCCTACTCTAATCATAGAGGCAACGCTTAGCCCCATTGCAACCATAAAAGTCATAGAAGATAAATTTAAAGCAATTTGGTTTGCGGCTTGAGAATTTTTACCTAACAAACCACTCAGCCATATTGCAGAAGTAAAAATGGCAACTTCGAAAAACATTTGCATAGCACTTAAAGAGCCAATGTTTACAATCTTTTTAATCATTGAGAGATCTAAAGTAAATAATTTTATATTTCTAACAATTTTACGAGAACGTTCTTTATAACGTAACAATATCCAAAGATAAGTAACCATTATTATTCTAGAAACTAGTGTACCGTATGCAGCGCCAACCATTCCCATTTCTGGAAAACCAAACTTTCCAAAAATTAAAAGGTAATTTAAAACTACATTTATAATGTTTGCTATTAAAGTTGCATACATTGGGTATTTAGTCATAGACATACCGTCAGTAAACTGTTTAATTGCTTCGAAAATAACCAATGGTATTAAAGAAAATGCAACTAAATTTAAATACGGAATTGCCAATACTACTACTTCTTCTGGCTGTTGCATTAAATACATTAGTGGTTTCGAAAAGAAAACCAGTAAAAAAAGTAGAATACCTAAAGTGGTGCATAAAAACAGACCATGTTTATAAGTAGATTTTGCTTGTTTAAAGTTATTAGAAGCATCGGCTTCTGCAATTAACGGAGTAATTGCTGTAGAAAAACCAATACCAATAGACATAGCTATAAACATAAAACTATTACCCAAAGAAACTGCAGCTAGTTCTGCCGTTCCTAATTGCCCCACCATAATATTATCTACAAAACTAACAAATGTATGACCCAACATCCCCAACATTACAGGGGCTGCTAGTTTCCAATTATATTTGAACTCAGATGTATATTGATAAATATTCAATTTTTGATACTTTTTAAGGACTGCGAAAATACAAATAGTAAACAGAATAATACTTTTTTCGAACTATTTATAGTGTGATAATAAAAGACAAAAAATTATTTATAGCTAAACACATTTATTTAGCAGTTTTGACTACTAATGTGTTCATAAATAATTTAATTATTCTTACTTTTGAATTTAAACTAAATCTAAAAAAAATGGCAGATATAACTTTAAAAGGAAACCCGATAAATACAATAGGAAATTTACCAAAAGTTGGTTCTAAAGCTTCAGAATTTTCATTGAAAACAGTAGCATTGGCTACAAATTCTTTGTCTGATTTTATTGGAAAAAATATAGTTTTAAATATTTTCCCTTCAGTAGATACAGGTACCTGTGCAACCTCTGTAAGAGAATTTAATAAACAAGCTGCCAAATTAGAAAATACTGTTGTTTTATGTATTTCTAAAGATTTACCTTTTGCTCAAGCTCGTTTTTGTGGTGCTGAAGGAATAGAAAATGTGGTAATGTTATCTGATTTTGCTAATGGAAGTTTTGGAAAAGATTATGGTTTAGAAATCACAAACGGACCATTAGCCGACTTGCACTCTAGAGCAGTGATAGTTATAGATACAAACGGAAAAGTAGTTCACACAGAACAAGTACCTGATATTGTTGATGAACCAAATTATGAAGCAGCATTAAACGCTATTTAGTTTTATGAAGAATGCAAAAGATAGTTTTATTAGAGGAAGATTGCGCAGTTTAAAATTTGCTTTTAAAGGTGCATGGCTACTACTAACCACAGAAGACAGTATAAAAGCGCAAGTTCTCATGGCTGTTATTGTTACTGTTATGGGCTTCTGTTTTGATATATCTAATATAGAATGGATGCTTCAGTTTCTTGCCATTGGAATGGTTTTAGTGGCAGAAGCATTAAATACGGCCATTGAAAAAGTTGCTGATTTTGTGCATCCAGATTTTCATATTAAAATAGGTTTTATAAAAGATATAGCTGCAGGTGCACCAACGTTTGCAGGTATTATTTCTTTAATTCTTGCAGGGTTTATTTACATCCCAAAAATCAATTTACTATTTTAGCATAATAAACTTTAAAAAAATAAGATAATTATTAATGGCTAAAAGAAAACCTAGCACAGAAAAGGCAGCAGAAAAACCTGAAAGAAAACCTAGTGTTTTCTCTTTTTTAAAAACGAAACAAACACAAACTATTTTCGGATTTTTTCTAATGTTGTTTTCTCTTTTTTTATGTATCGCTTTTGTTTCTTTCTTTTTTAATTGGCAAGAAGATCAAAGCACAATTCACCAATTGTCTAATAGAGCAGTGAAAAGTGAAAATTTATTAGGTAAAATTGGTGCAAAATTAGGACATTTTTTTATTCATAAAGGTTTTGGTATTGCTGCATTTATAATTTCTTTTCAGCTTTTTTCGACAGGATTTTCAATCTTACTCAAAAGAAAAATATCTAAAATAATTATTTCTTGGAATTGGGGATTAACAGCAATGCTTCTAATTTCTATAAGTCTTGGATTTTTACATGAAAAATTTGCACTTATTTCTGGTATTATTGGTTTTGAAATAAATCAATACTCGCAAGATTTTTTAGGTAAAACAGGACTAATTATACTTTTAATTTTCTTTTTTATAGCATACATTGTTGCACGTTATAAAGTTAATTTTGATGGACTTATAAATAGATTAAAACAAAAAAGAGAAGATAAAGACCAAATAGAAAAAGACGAATCTGTGGTTTCTATTGAAGAAGAGGCAACTAAATCTTTGGAAAAAAAAGACGTATTAATTGACAATTCTTTAAATTCAAGTGCTAATAATAAATCAGAATTTGAAAAATCTGTAATCGATTTAAAACCTACTATCTCTAAACATTCAGATGTAAAAGTAGAAAAAGAAGGAATTTCTTTAACCATTGAAGGGAACTTAGAACCCAATTTAAAAACAGAACCTTCTCCAGAAAAAGAATTAGAGACAATCGTAGAAATTGATGTTGCCATTAATAGAGAAGAAAAAAGTGTTGCAGAAAATTTATCAGATAAATTAGTAAAAGATTTTGGAGAGTTTGACCCCACTTTGGAGTTAGCAAACTTTAAATTTCCCACTTTTAATCTGTTAAAGCAATACAATGAGACAATCTCGATTGATCCTGAAGAATTAGAGGCCAATAAGGATAAAATTGTAGAAACTTTAAAAAATTATAAAATTGGTATTGCAGAGATTAAAGCAACCGTTGGACCCACAATTACTTTATATGAAATTGTACCAGAAGCAGGAATTAGAATTTCTAAAATTAAAAACTTAGAGGATGACATTGCCTTATCTTTATCTGCCTTAGGCATCAGGATTATTGCACCAATTCCAGGAAAGGGTACTATCGGTATTGAAGTACCTAATAAAAAATCTACAATTGTTTCTATGCATTCTGTTATTTCTTCAAAGAAATTTCAAGAATCAGATATGGAACTTCCTATTGCATTGGGAAAAACAATTTCTAATGAAACCTTTGTAGTAGATCTTGCAAAGATGCCACATCTGCTGATGGCAGGAGCTACTGGCCAAGGAAAGTCTGTTGGTTTAAATGCGGTATTAACCTCTTTATTATATAAAAAACATCCAGCTGAGGTTAAATTTATCTTAGTAGACCCAAAGAAAGTAGAATTAACTTTATTTAATAAAATAGAGCGTCATTATTTAGCTAAATTACCAGACGTAGAAGAAGCAATTATAACAGATACAACCAAGGTTGTACATACCTTAAATTCTCTTTGTATAGAAATGGACAACCGTTATGATCTTCTAAAGAATGCAATGGTGCGTAATATAAAGGAATACAACACTAAGTTTAAAGCACGCAAATTAAATCCAAATGATGGGCATCAATTTTTACCATATATCGTTTTGGTTATTGATGAATTTGCAGACTTAATAATGACCGCTGGTAAAGAAATAGAAACGCCTATTGCGCGACTAGCACAGCTAGCTAGAGCTATTGGAATCCATTTAATTGTAGCAACACAAAGGCCTTCTGTTAACGTAATTACCGGTATTATCAAAGCAAATTTCCCTGCAAGAATAGCATTTAGAGTAACTTCTAAAATAGATTCTAGAACTATCTTAGATGCTGGAGGTGCAGATCAGTTGATTGGTAGAGGAGATTTATTATATACAGCAGGTAACAACCTTAGTAGAATACAGTGTGCCTTTGTAGATACACCTGAAGTTGAAAAAATCACAGACTATATTGGCTCTCAAAAAGCCTATGCCAATGCCTACCTTTTGCCAGAATACGTAGATGATGAAAGTGGCACAAGTATTGATATTGATATCGATGACCGAGACAAACTATTTAGAGATGCGGCAGAAATTATTGTAACAGCTCAACAAGGTTCTGCCTCTCTTTTGCAAAGAAAGTTAAAACTTGGTTACAATAGAGCCGGTAGATTAATAGATCAATTAGAAGCCGCTGGAATTGTTGGTGGTTTTGAAGGAAGCAAAGCGAGACAAGTTTTAGTAGCAGATTTTGTAGCTTTAGATCAATTATTAGCAAACGAAAAAAATACATAACCTTTTTTACTAAGATTACACATTTATTACATTATGAAAAAAACAGGAATCTTATTTTTATCTCTTTTTATAGCGACAGTTACATTTGCACAAAGTGCAGAAAAAGCAAAATCTTTATTAGACGAAGTTTCAGCAAAAATGGGAGCTTATGAAAATATGTATATTGGTTTTAGCCAGACATTAAGTAATGAAGAAGCAGGAATAAAAGAAGGCGATGAACCCCCTATTAACGGTGAAATTAATTTAAAAGGAGAAAAATATAGTTTAAACTACTTGGGTAATCATTTTATCTATGATGGTGCAAAATTGTATGTAATTAATCATGATGAAAAAGAGATTTCCATTTCAGATAGCGATTTAAGTGACGATGATGGATTTATTTATCCTTCTAAACTATTAACTTTTTACAAAGAAGGTTATACTTTAGAAATGGGAAAATTACAGAACATAAAAGGCAAAAATATTCAGTTTGTTACCTTAAATCCGATTGATAGTAATTCGGAAATCATAATGGTAGAGCTAGGTATAGATGTAAAGACTAAACATATTTACAAGCTAATTCAAACCGGTATAAACACTTCAAAAACAATGTTTACAATTACTGAATTTAAAAAAAATGAAGATTTGTCTGAAAGTTTCTTTAGTTTAAATAAAACAAAATATTTAAGTGATAATTACACAATAGACTAATACTGTCAATTAACAGGATTTTAATAGCATATTTATATTTAAGAAACTACTTTTGCTATAATGAAAATTTTAGATAAATACATCTTAAAAACATTCTTAGTACCTTTTCTAGCAACATTTTTAATTGTTTTATTTGTCTTAGTAATGCAATTACTTTGGCAGACTTTTGAAAGCATTGCTGGTAAAGGTATTAGTATTACTTTTATTCTAAAATTTTTATACTATACCTCACTTAGTATCATACCACAAGCATTGCCAATTGCAGTTTTATTATCTTCTATAATGGCTTTAGGAAGTTTAGGGGAAAACTACGAGTTCGCAGCAGCCAAATCTGCAGGAATTTCTCTTCAAAGATTAGTAAGGCCTTTAATTTTTTTAACACTTTTTTTAAGTGGAATTAATTTCATCTTTTTAAATAATATTTTCCCATATGCTATTTTAAAGCAACAAAACCTGTACTACAATATAAAAAAGAAAAAACCCGCCTTGGCATTAATTCCCGGAAGTTTTAATAGCGATTTACCAAATTATCAAATTAAATTCGATGAAAAATATGGTAAAGAAAAAAACCTTTTAAAAAATGTTTTAATTTATGATTTAAGTTCTAGAAAAGGAAATCAGAAAGTAATAACTGCAGAAAGAGGTAAAATTATTTCTGAAGAAGGAAGTAGATATATGACATTTATTTTATACGATGGTTTTTATTATGAAGACCACACAAAGACGACAAGATCTCGTGTTAAAAAAGAGAAAATGCCAGCTTCCCAAGCAACTTTTAAAGAATATGAATTTAATATAGATATTTCTGACCTTGTTGGTGATGGTTCTTTAGATGAAGAACGTTTCAAGAATAATTTTAAAATGCTGAGAATTAATCAACTTACAGACACCATTCCTATTTTGAAAACAGATTATAATGACATGCTAATGTCTAGGTCTAAATCTATTTCTTCCATTTCACAGTCCAAGTTACTATATAAATATCCAGATTCTTTAAAGCACGAGAATATCGATACTATTAGTACCCTAGAAAATTTCCATTTAAAAGACCAAATAAGTATATTAAATGGTGCGAGAACGAAAATAAATAGTGCCGTTACTAATGTGAAAAATAATGTGAAAAGTGTAAAATGGAAACGGAAAACACTAAATTTTTTCGATTCTGAATACTATGGCCGAATTGCTTTGTCATTTTCTTGCCTCATTTTATTTTTTATTGGTGCACCATTAGGCTCAATTATTAGAAAAGGTGGGTTTGGCTTGCCAATGATTTTAGCCATTGCTATTTATGTTATTTATTTCTTTGGAAATACAATGGGTAAAAATTTGGCAGAAGAAAGTTCTATCTCCTCTTTACTAGGTTCTTGGATTTCTGCAATGGTGATGATTCCGTTTGGAATTTTTCTAACAAGAAGAGCAACAAAAGACAAAGGGATATTTAATGTTGACAACATTCTATTACCTCTTAAAAAAATATTTCAAAAATTTATTCCCAAAAAAGACTTTTAAAAGTATGACCTCTTTATCAAATAAAAAAAACACCCAACTTCACAATATTGCAGATGCAATTGCAGACGTAAGAGACGGAAAAGTAATAATTGTTGTTGATGATGAAAACAGAGAAAATGAAGGCGATTTTCTAGCAGCTGCCGAAAAAGCAACTCCAGAAATGATTAATTTTATGGCCACGCACGGCCGTGGGTTAATTTGTGCACCTCTAACAGAAAACCGTTGTCAAGAATTAGGCTTAGGTATGATGGTAGAAAATAATACAGACCCTATGGAAACCGGATTTACAGTCTCTGTAGATCTTCGCGGAAAAGGTGTTACAACAGGTATTTCTGCTGCAGATAGAGCACTAACCATACAATCTTTAATTAAAAAAGATACCAAGCCATTTGATTTAGCAAGACCCGGACATATTTTCCCATTAAAAGCCAAAGAAGGTGGCGTTTTAAGGAGAACAGGGCATACAGAAGCAGCCATAGATTTTGCGCGTTTAGCAGGTTTAGAGCCTGCAGGAGTTATTGTAGAAATAATGAATGAAGACGGAACAATGGCCCGCTTACCAGAACTTTTAAAGGTTGCAAAAAAGTTTGATATTAAAATAGTTTCTATAGAAGATTTGGTAGCATATAGAATGGAACATGACTCTTTAATCGATAAAAAAGACGATTTTAACATCATTACACGATTTGGAGAATTTAGATTGCGTGCTTATGAACAAACTACAAATAACCAAATTCATATTGCATTAACTAAAGGTTCTTGGTCAAAAGAAGAAGCGGTATTAACAAGAGTAAATTCTACTTTAGTAAATAATGATATTTTAGGAACTTTAACCAATAACGCCGACAAGAAACTAGACCAAATGTTTCAAGTTATAAATGACGAAGGAAAAGGAGCTATTCTTTTTGTGAATCAACAAAATCACTCTCAAAATTTAATTACCAGATTAAAAATCTTAAAAGAAAATCAAGAAGTTGGAAAAATAAAAGCTCCAGATATTAAATTAGATAACAGAGATTTTGGAATTGGTGCTCAAATTTTACATGATTTAAATATCAGTAAATTAAAATTAATAACAAACTCTAAGCAAACAAAAAGAGTTGGTATGATTGGGTATGGTTTAGAAATTGTAGATTATATAACGTATTAATTTATTCATTAAAAAATTAAATTATAACCTCTATTCCAGTTTGTAGCTCAACAGGATCTTGGTTTTTCAGAAATAATCTTGCTGTGTGTTCTCCTTGAAGTATAATTTTATTATTTTCAATAGAAAGCCAACTACCCTCTCGCAGGCCCAAAACAGCGGTTTCATTAAAAACGTGAAACTCTTTAATTCTAGTCTCTCTAGTTTCTCCCATGTGTGTAGAACCTTTTTTGGGATCTAGATAATGTGCATTTATATTAAAAGAGAAGCATCCTAAAGTTTTAAAACTGGGCGGATACACAATTGGCATGTCGTTTGTGTTTTTCATATCAAGACCACAAATATTGCTTCCAGCACTTGTGCCTAAATATGGAATACCTCTTTCAATTGTTAATTTTAAATTATTTAAAAGATCGAGCTTATAAAGCTGATTTACTAACTCAAAGGTATTTCCTCCTCCAGTAAATATTGCCTCTGCATTTAGAATTGCTTCTTTCGGATTTTCATACTCATGAATTCCCTTTACATCCATATTTATTTTAGAAAATGCTTGCACCACTATAGCCGTATACGCATCATAAGAAAGGCCACCAGGCATTGCATACGGTATAAAGGTTACTGTATTTGCATTCTTAAAATGCACCTGTAAAACGGGTAATAAATAATCTAAATATCCACTTCCAAAAACAGTTGAAGTACTTGCAATAATCATTTTTTTCATAAGTCAAAAATAAGAAAATTGTTTTATAAATACCACTATAATGATAGATTACAATGCTATTAGTACAGTTTTAAGCACCTTATTCTATTGTGATAGATGCCACTCTTGAGATTAGTTTTTTCTTTCATAATTTAAGACGTACCAAATTTTAGGAATAGAACACAATTAATTTCCTCAAAAGATTCTTCTTAAATAAGATTGACCTTAAAAAAGAATTAGTTTTAACAGTTATTTATTTACTTTTTTCACTAACTTTAAAATTGCTAAATAAAGATTTGTTGCTTATGAAAAGTTACCTAATATTTAAAAAAACACTTGTTATATTTCTATTTTTATTAACTTTTACTTCTTTCTCTCAAGAAAGAAGAGCATTGGTTGTTGGAAAAATAGCAGATACTTTAACGGTTATTAAAAATGCAAATATTATCAATTTAAAAACTAATCAAGGTACTTTTTCTTCTGATAATGGAGATTTTAGGATGTTTGTTAAAAAAGGAGATTCTTTAAGAATTTCTTCGATTCAGCATATTACAAAGTTTATCGTTATTAATAAAAACGATGTAAAGAATGCATCTATAAGTATAACATTAAGAGAGAATACAGTCGTTTTAGATACCTTCGAACTGAAAAGGCATAACTTATTTGGCAGATTGGGCGTCGATTCTAAAAATGCACCTACAAATAAAAAAGATTCTTTATTAAGAGATCGTATGGACTTCTCTAAAATAAACATGAACGTTGTTGCACCTGAAGACCATATAGATAAAATGAAACCACCCACCAATAATGTAGACCCCACAGCCCGGTTTGCAGGCGTTGGTGCCACTACTGTTATTCCTTTTAAAGGCTCTGAACGTTTGTGGGCTTTAAGAAAAGAGTTGGCTAGAAAAAAGGCCTTTCCTTTCAAGATAATGTCAGAATTAGGAGAAAAATTCTTTTTTGAACAATTAAAAATTCCTGTAGAAAAGTACTTTCATTTTTTAGGCTATTGTAACTCCTTAGGCATTGAAGAACTGCATAAAGACAAAAAAGTTTTAGAAATAATTAAAATTTTTCAATCTGAAAGTAAAACATACTTAGAAATTATAAAAAAAGAGTAATTTGGCGCTGTAATTATTTTTATCATTTCATGAAATTTAAAAAATATTTTTTACTTCTTTTAATCCTACCACTACTCTCCTTCTCGGCACATAAATATTATTTAAGTTTAACACAGATAAATTATAAAGAAGCGTCAAAATCTGTGCAAATAATTATTAATGTTTTTATGGATGACATTGAGACTGCTTTAAATAAAGATCATAGTATCGATTTGCAGCTTTCTACTAAAAAAGAGCTAAAAAACAACGATATTTATTTCGAAAACTATTTAAAAAAGGTATTACAATTTAAAATTAATAATACTTCAAGAGCTTTTCATTACGTAGGAAAGGAATATGAAGGGGATTTAGTCTATTTTTATTTAGAAATAGAAAATGTTTCTAAAGTCTCTTCCATTGAAGTTACCAATAAAATATTATTAAAACATTTTGACAAACAAGAGAATTTAATCAAGTCTAAGGTTGGCACTACTAATAAAAGTGTTTTACTATCTAAAGACTATTATAAAGAAACATTAACTTATTAAAGTTAATATTAATCAATTCAAATTTCAAATTATGAAAAAAATAGGGCTTTTACTCTTTTCCATTGTATTTATAACGAGTGTAAATTTTGCACAAGATTCTAAAACAAAAGCAGGCCATACGAACCAAAATAAATTTAAACAATTAAAAGAACTTTTACCAACTCCTAATCTGCAAAGAACAGCGTCTGGTGCGCCAGGTTTAAAATATACGCAGCAAAAGGTAGATTATACAATGGATATTATTTTAGATGATGCGAATACTCGAATCTATGGAAATGAAACCATTACATATCATAATAATTCAGATGATTCGTTAGCCTATTTATGGGTACAATTAGATCAAAACATGAGAGCTGCAGATTCTAAAACTCCAGACATTCAATCTAGTAGTATACCGAATAGTACTTCTGAAAAAAGATTTAATAAATCGTATATGGAAGCTGCATTTGATGGTGGTTTTAAAATAGAAAGTGTTAAGAATACAGATGATACCAATTTATCACACATCGTTAACCAAACAATGATGCGTATTAATTTAGAAACACCTTTGGCTTCTGGAGAAAAGTTTCAATTTAAAATAAAGTGGTGGTATAATATTAACAATCATAGAACAGATGGCGGTAGATCTGGTTATGAGCACTTTTCTAAAGACGGAAATAACAACTATGTTATTGCACAGTTTTATCCAAGAATGTGTGTGTATGATAATGTAGAAGGTTGGCAAAATGACCAATTTTGGGGTAGAAGTGAATTTGCTTTAGAGTTTGGGGATTTTACGGTTAATATTACTACACCTGAAGATCACATGCTAGGAGCAACAGGTATCTTAAAAAATGAAATTGAAGTATTATCTAGAAAAGAATTAAAAAGATTAGAAAAGGCAAGAACAACTTTTGACAATCCTGTTTTAATTAGAACACAAGACGAAGCAGAAAAAATTGAAAAAAGTAGATCTAATAAAACAAAAACTTGGAAATTTTATGCAGAAAATGTGCGCGATTATGCATTTGCAACTTCAAGAAAATTTATTTGGGATGCAATGGCCGTAGATATTAATGGCAAAACAGTAATGGCGTATTCTTTATATTCCAAAGAAGCGAACCCTTTATACGGGGAACACTCTACTAGAGCAGTTGCACAAACTTTAAAAACATATTCTAAGTATACCTTCGATTACCCATATCACAAAGCAATTTCTGTAGACGGACAAATGGGAATGGAATATCCGCAAATTTGTTTTAATCCAGGAAGACCAGATGCAGATGGAACCTACTCGGATAAGATAAAATATAGAATGATTAAAGTAACCATTCATGAAGTTGGTCATAACTTTTTTCCTATGATTGTAAATTCTGATGAAAGACAATGGACTTGGATGGATGAAGGATTAAATTCATATATGGAAATGTTAGCAGAGTTAGATTATGATAAAGACTTTCCTATTACTAGAGGATACCCTAAAAATATTGTAAAATACATGTCTGGTGATCAATCTACCATTGCACCTATAATGTCTAAAGGAGATCACGTATATAGTTTTGGTAGCAATGCTTATGGAAAGCCTGCAACAGCTTTATGGATCTTAAGAGAAACAATCATGGGAAAAGAATTATTTGACCACGCTTTTAGAACATATTCTCAAAGATGGATGTTTAAACATCCTTCTCCTGCAGATTTCTTTAGAACTATGGAAGATGCTTCTGGTATTGATTTAGATTGGTTTTGGAGAGGCTGGTTTTACACAACAGATGTAACGGATATTGGTATTGAAGGTGTACGAAAATTTTATGCTACAGAAAATATATCTGAAGAAACTGTAGATTTCGTTGAAGATAAAAGTGAAGGTTTAAACATCACAAAACCAACATCTGCAAAATCTAAATATTTCTATGAGATTACATTTAACAAACCAGGTGGCTTAGTAATGCCAATTATTGTAGAATATACTTATGATGATGGTAGTAAAGAAAAAAAGACATACCCTGCACAAATTTGGAGATACAATGATAAGAAAGTTACAAAAGCTGTGCACTCAGATAAGCAAATAACTAAGATTGTAATTGACCCAGATTTAGAGACTGCAGATGTAGACCTATCTAACAATAGCTTTCCTAATACTAATAAAGATCAGTTTAGTAAATTCAAAACAAAAATGAAAAACTAAATTTTATTTTAACAATAAATTTAAAAAGCGATGTGAATTAATTTTCACATCGCTTTTTTATATAAAGATTTGTTAAAATTTTAACGAAATTTAACAAAACTGCTTATATATGCTTATTTTCGAGCCCTTATTTAATTCAAAATATACAATATGAAAAAACTTTCTTTACTAGTATTTTCTCTTTTCTTTATCAGCTTTGCAGCAATCGCGCAAGAAGGACCAAAAGAAGAAAAGAAAACGCAGCAAGGGCACACAGATCAAAACAAATTTAGACAAATGAAAGATGTTTTGGCAACCCCTAATGATCAACATGCAGCATCCGGTGCTCCAGGACATCAGTACACACAGCAAAAGGTAGATTATGTAATGGACATTCGTTTAGACGAGGCTGCCAACACAATTTATGGGGATGAAAATATTACGTATCACAATAATTCTAAAGATAATTTAGAATATTTATGGGTACAACTAGATCAAAACATGAGGGCAGACGATTCTAAAACTCCGTTAGCTAAATCTAACAGTGCTGCAGCTTTTGTAACTCCAGATAATTTTAAAAGTTCTTTTATGGAACAAAAGAAAGGCTTTGGATACAATATTACGAAAGTAGAAAGTAATGGTAAACCTTTATCTCACACTATTAACAGCACTATGATGCGTATTAATTTAACCAGAGCACTAGCTCCTGGAGATACCTTTGAATTTAGTATTCAATGGAATTACTTAATTAATGACATTAATAAAGATGGTGGACGCTCTGGATTAGAAACTTTTCCTGACGGAAACAATAACTATACAATTGCACAATTTTTTCCAAGATTAGCAGTCTACAACAATGTAGAAGGATGGCAAAATATGCAGTTTTGGGGTAGATCAGAATTCGCATTAGAATTTGGAGATTACGAAGTAAACCTTACAGTCCCGGCAGATCATATTATGGAAGCTACTGGTACTTTGCAAAATGAAAAAGAGGTACTTACTAAAGCACAACGAAAACGTTTTGAGAAAGCAAGAAAATCTTTTGACAATCCGATTCTAATTGTAACACAAGAAGAGGCAGAGAAAACAGAAAAAGGAAGAGCTACAGGAACAAAAACTTGGAAGTTTAAAGCAAAGCGTGTTCGTGATTTTGCTTTTGCAACTTCAAGAAAATATATCTGGGATGCAATGGCTGTAAATATTAATGGTAAATCTGTAATGGCAACCTCATTATATCCTAAAGAAGGAAATCCTTTATGGGAAGAGCATTCTACAAGAGCAATTGCTACTACTTTGATTGAGTACTCTAAATTAACATTTGATTACCCATATTCTAAAGCTGTTTCTGTACATTCAGAGAGACAAGGAATGGAGTATCCAATGATTTGTTTCAATTTTGGGAGACCAAATGAAGATGGTACGTATTCTGATAGAACTAAAAAAGGAATGATAGGTGTAATTATTCATGAAGTTGGACATAACTTTTTTCCAATGATTGTAAATTCTGATGAAAGACAATGGACTTGGATGGATGAGGGGTTAAACTCTTTTGTTGAAATTCTAGCAGAAGATGTTTATGATGCAGAGTTATTTGCTTCTAATCCTGCAAAAGAAATTACAAGATATATGGGTGGAGATCAATCTAACATATCTCCTATTATGTCTCAAGGAGATTATGTAAAACAATTCGGACCGAATGCATATTCAAAGCCAGCTGCTGGTTTATACATGCTAAGGAAAACAATTATGGGCCCAGAATTATTTGATCACGCATTTAGAACGTATTCAAAACGTTGGATGTTTAAACACCCAACACCAGAAGATTTCTTTAGGTCTATGCAAGATGCATCTGGTATGGATTTAGATTGGTTTTTTAGAGGATGGTTCTATACTACAGATGTAACAGATATTGGTATTAAAGAAGTAAAACCATTGTATTTAACTGATAAGCCAAATGAAAGAGTTACAAAATTGAAAGCGCAATACAAGCAATATTTTGATGGCTTAGGTGATTTGGTATACATTACTGATAAAAAGGAGGATGCTAACGCAAATGCTATGGATTCATATGCTGAAGGGCAAGAGGTGCCTGCTTTCATTTATTCTGTAGAATTTGAAAAACCAGGAGGTTTGATAATGCCAATTATTGTAGAATTAACATATAAAGATGGCACTACAAAAAGAGAAACTTTCCCTGCTCAAATATGGATGAGAAGCGACACCACTGCTAAAAGAGTTTTTGCTTCGAACAAGGAAATTACAAACATTGTGGTAGACCCAGATTTTGAAACTGCAGATGTAGACACTTCTAATAACAGCTGGCCTAAAAAAGTTGCTAGTAAATTTGAAGAATTTAAAGGAAAGTTAAAAGACTAATTAATTTTCTATTTAATAATAAAAACGCCTCGTTTACAGTTTGTAAACGAGGCGTTTTATTTTAATTATACCAATATACTAAGAACCTGAATAACTTACAAAGTTTCTTGGGGTTTCGTATAGTGTAACTTCTAAGTCTAAGTTAGTTGGTAACAAATTTCTTAATTTTTGATAAGTAACCACACAAATATTTTCTGCGGTAGGATTTAAATCTTTAAATTCTGGCACTTCCAAATTCAAATTTTTATGATCAAAAGCATCTTCTATTTCAGACTTAATATGATTTTTTAGAATTCCTAAATCAAATACATACCCTGTTTCATTGTCAATTTCTCCTGTTAAAGAAACAATTAATTCGTAGTTATGTCCGTGAAAATTAGGATTGCTACATTTATTAAAAACTTCAAAGTTTTTCTCATCACTCCAATCTTTTCGATATAATCGATGCGCTGCATTGAAATGCGCTTTTCTATGAACTGTTACTTTAGGCATTTGTTAATTTTTTAAAAGATTTTTCAAAAATAATTTTAAACCAAGCAGTATAAATCGAAGGATTTTCTTCGATATCTTTCTTTACATCGGCTAACTGCATCCATTTATAAGCTTCTACTTCCTCCTTGTTTACATTGGGAGGCGCTTCATATTTACCAATCATCACATGGTCAAATTCGTGCTCTGTTAGGCCATTGTCAAAAGGTGCTTTGTAAATAAAAGAAAACACTTCTGTAATCTCTGTTACAAAACCCATCTCTTCTTGCAACCTTCTTCTTCCTGCTTCTAAGTTACTTTCTCCACTTCTTTGATGAGAGCAACATGTATTTGTCCATAACAATGGAGAATGGTACTTAGATGCAGCTCTTTGTTGCAGCATTAACTCTCCTTTCTTATTAAAAATAAAAACTGAAAAAGCTCTATGTAATACTGCTTTTTCATGTGCTTCTATTTTTTCCATTAAACCAATCTGTTGATCGTTTTCATTTACTAAAATAACGTACTCTATCATTTTAACAAAAATAAGGAATGAATTACCAATAAATCATGAAAATGTATGAAAACAATCAAATTTTCTTATTCTTTTATTATGATGATTTATCTTTGAAGGATATAAACCTACTAATTCTTATGAAAATTATAATACAACTTCTGTTAATTGTAGGTGTCTTCTCTTTTTATCAGTGTAAAGAAAGTGCTCCACTAAAAATTAAAAAAACAGAAAATTCAACGAAAAATAAAAAGAATGTTATCGAAAATAATTTAGAAAAGAAAATTATTAAACCGTGGGATAGCTTAAATAAAGACAATGTTGAAGCTTTTTTTAAGGAATATGGAAGACAAAATAAGGAAAATAAAATACGTATTACAACAAAATTTGGTGCTATAAAATTACTGTTATATGACGATGTTCCCGTCCATAGGGCCAATTTTATTTTCTTAACCAAATTAAAATACTTTAATACTACTGTCATATACAGAGTAGCAAAAAACTTTGTAATTCAAGGAGGAAACTCTGATGAAACCTACACCAGGAATCAACGAAGATTGTATGGTAACTATTTATTAAGACCCGAGTTTAAAAGGAATAGAACCCATAAATACGGTGCATTGGCTGCTGCTAGGCAATGGGAAAAGAATCCTAATAAATTATCAAGTCCGTTTGAATTTTATATGGTACACAATAGAAATGGAAATCATCATTTAGATAACCAGCACACTGTTTTTGGTGAAGTAATTTCTGGTTTTAATACCTTAGATAAAATATCAAAAGTAAAAGTAGGTATAGATGAATGGCCTATAGAAGATATTAAAATGACTATTGAAGTTTTAGATTGATACAGTATTTGTTGAAAACTTATTGCGAATTTATAATGAATGAAATTTCATAAAATCTTGGACTTTTTATTAATAGGTATCCCTTTAAAATCAGAAGATAAATTATAGAATAAAACCTATATTTGCACCTCAATTTTTGTAGATGGATTTTTTAAAAGAAATAGAACGTAGAAGAACTTTTGGTATTATCTCGCATCCTGATGCAGGTAAAACAACGTTAACAGAAAAGTTACTACTTTTTGGTGGAGCAATTCAAGAAGCTGGTGCTGTAAAAAACAATAAAATTAAGAAGGGTGCAACTTCAGATTTTATGGAAATTGAACGACAGCGTGGTATTTCTGTTGCAACTTCTGTTTTAGCCTTCATTTATAAAGATAAAAAAATAAATATTCTAGATACTCCTGGTCACAAAGATTTTGCAGAGGACACCTTTAGAACTTTAACTGCTGTAGATAGTGTTATTGTTGTAATTGATGTAGCCAAAGGTGTAGAACCACAAACAGAGAAATTAGTAGAAGTTTGTAGGATGAGAAGCATACCAATGCTAGTTTTTATCAATAAGTTAGATAGAGAGGGTAAAGATGCCTTTGATTTATTAGATGAAGTTGAACAAAAACTAGGTTTACGTGTTACACCAATGAGTTTTCCTATTGGAATGGGATATGATTTTAAAGGAATTTATAATATCTGGGAAAAGAAATTAAACCTTTTTTCTGGTGATAATAAAACTTCTATATCTGAAGGAGTTGAATTTAGCGATCTTTCAAATCCAGAATTAGATAAAATTATTGGAGAAACAGCTGCAGATACTTTACGTGAAGAAATAGAGTTGATTGATGAAGTATACCCATCTTTTAATCAGGAAGAATATTTAGAAGGCAAGCTACAACCTGTATTTTTTGGATCTGCATTAAATAATTTTGGTGTAAAAGAATTGCTAGAAGCTTTTATAGAGATAGCACCTTCGCCACAACCTAAAAAAGCAGAAGAACGCTTGGTAGATTCTAAAGAAGAAAAATTAACAGGCTTTGTATTTAAGATTCACGCAAATATGGATCCTAAGCATAGAGATAGACTTGCATTTATAAAAATAGTTTCAGGAACATTTAAAAGAAACGCACCCTACTTGCATGTTAGAACAGGTAAAAAAGTAAAATTTTCTAGTCCGAATGCATTTTTTGCTGAAAGAAAAGAAATTGTAGAAGAGTCTTTTCCTGGAGATATTGTTGGTATTCATGACACCGGAAACTTTAAAATTGGAGATACTTTAACGGAAGGAGAAGCTCTTAATTTTAAAGGAATTCCAAGTTTTTCACCCGAACATTTCCGTTATGTGAACAATGCAGATCCTATGAAGTCTAAACAATTATATAAAGGTTTAGATCAGCTAATGGATGAAGGAGTTGCTCAATTATTCACTTTAGACATGAACGGACGAAGAGTTGTTGGTACTGTTGGAGCGCTGCAATATGAAGTTATTCAATACAGATTAGAGCATGAATATGGGGCAAAATGTACTTATGAAAACTTAGCTGCTCATAAAGCTTGTTGGGTAGAACCAGAGAATCCTAAAAGTGATGAGTTTATTGACTTTAAACGAGTAAAACAACGTTATTTAGCAAAAGACAAGCAAGGACAATTGGTGTTTTTAGCAGATTCTGAATTTACGATTCAAATGACACAAAATAAATATCCATCAGTAAAATTACATTTTACAAGCGAATTTAAAAAGTAAAAATATTAGTTTAAATGCAGTCAAAAACTAATACCTAATTAAAAACCTTAAGACTGTAAACCCTAAATTAGGGATGAGGAAAATTAAAATTTAAAGATTATGAATAACGGTATCTATGCCAAGTTCACTACTTCAAAGGGTGAAATTTTAGTACAATTAGAGCACGAAAAAACTCCTGGAACAGTAGGGAATTTTGTTGCTTTATCTGAAGGTAATTTAGAAAATGATGTAAAAGAACAAGGAACACCGTATTATGATGGATTAAAATTTCATCGAGTAATTCCAGATTTCATGGTACAAGGTGGATGCCCACAAGGCTCAGGAACAGGAAACCCTGGTTATAAATTTGATGATGAATTCCATTCAGATTTAAAACATGATGCTCCTGGAAAGTTAGCAATGGCTAATTCTGGACCTGCAACAAACGGAAGTCAGTTTTATATTACCCACGTTCCTACTCCATGGTTGGATGGTAAACACACTGTTTTTGGATCTGTAATAGAAGGACAAGACATTGTTGATGCAATTGCACAAGGAGATGAATTATCTTCTGTAGAAATTGTCAGAGTTGGTGCAGATGCAGAAACATTTAATGCGGTAGAAGCTTTTAGAACATTTGAAGGTTCTAGAGAAAAACGTGATGCAGATGAGAAAGCAAAACAAAAAGAATTATTAGATTCTGTAGCTATTGGTTATGAAGAAACTAAAAGTGGTTTGCGTTATCAAATTTTACAAAAAGGAACTGGTAAACAAGCTACAAAAGGTGCTGGAGTTTCTGTTCATTACAAAGGACAATTATTAGATGGTACGGTTTTCGATTCTTCATATAAGAGAAAAGACCCAATAGATTTTAATGTGGGTCTTGGCCAAGTTATTGCTGGTTGGGATGAAGGAATTTTATTATTACAAGTTGGCGATAAAGCTCGTTTTGTAATCCCTTCTAATTTAGCATACGGTTCTGCTGGAGCTGGAGGAGTAATTCCACCAGATGCAACACTTATTTTTGATGTAGAATTAATGGCTGTAAAGTAATCTTTTTACAACTTTAAATACGGTACTAAATTTTGGTAAAATACAATTTACTACTATATAACATCACTGTTAATGTATCTAAAACTAAAAAAGCGCTCGAATTCGAGCGCTTTTTTAAATATATATTCAATTTATATTTTTAGATATTTTCTGCTAACCAATCTCCGACTTCTTTCGTTCCGTAGGCTTTTCCACCATCTGCTAAATCTTCTGTAACCATTC
>CAJXAS010000003.1 GCA_913050305.1 uncultured Polaribacter sp.
GGCACAAAAGCTTTTGCTTTATAACAGGTATACTTTCCAATTTTTTTAGTTTCTGTTCCCAATGTCCAATCTATGCGATATAACGTATCTTTCACTAAAAAACGCTTGCCATAAAATTCTTGAGCCTGCACCAAGGTACCCTCTTTTACATTTTTATATTGATCTCCTCTTGAAAAGTAACCACCCCAAGAATCTGTTGCACCAGCAATTGCATCTATCTTTTCCTCTTCTAAGAAAGTAGCTGCAGTGCTATTAAAACTTAAAATATATGTTTTTTCTAACCTATTTTTAAGACGCGCCGCAACTTGTTTTTTTCTAGCCTCGCTTAACCTTGCACCCCAAGAACCAAGATCCATTTTTGCTTTAGAAATATAAGTTATCTTTCCGCTAAACTTTTGCGCGCTTGTGTTTGTTGTAAATAATGTTATGGCAAGAATAAAAATTAATTTAGCAAGATTTGATTTCATAATTTTTTGGGGTATTTTAAATATTGTTAAGTAAAAGTAACAAAATAATAGACAACCGTTTTTAATTTTAAAGATTTAAGTAAATTTTACTCTTACTTAAATATAAATAAATGCTGTTTTTATTGTCAAAATAAATGCTGCAAAATGCAGCATTTATTTTATTAAAAGTATTTATAAATAGATAAATTATTACCAACGTATAATTACAGAACCCCAAGTAAATCCGCTACCAAAAGCAGCTAAAACTACTAGATCATTGTCTTTTATTTTACCTTGTTCCCAAGCCTCTGTTAAAGCAATAATTACAGAAGCAGCTGTGGTGTTGCCATACTTCATTATGTTATTAAATACTTGATCATTAGACAACTGAAACTTCTTCTGTATAAACTGTGCAATACGTAAATTCGCTTGATGCGGAATTAACATATCAATATCTTCTTTTTCTAAATTGTTAGCGTGTAAACCCTCTACAATTGCTTCAGAAAAACGTGTAATTGCATGTTTAAACACAAACTGACCATTCATATACGGATAATATGAAATGTCATCCGGATTGTTAGCTCCTAAAATTTCTGGAACCCAACGTTGTGTAGAAGGACCTTCTAAAACTAATTCTTTTGCATGTTTTCCTTCCGAATGTAAATGAGAAGATAGAATTCCTTTTCCTGCCTCTTCGCTTCTAGAAAGCACAGCTGCTCCTGCTCCATCTCCAAAAATTACAGTCACATTTCTTCCTCTTGTAGATTTTTCTAACCCCCCAGAATGGTTCTCTGCACCTATTACCAATATGTTTTTATACATACCTGTTTTTATAAATTGATCTGCAACAGACATTGCATAAATAAAACCAGAACATTGGTTGCGCACATCTAACGCACCAATTGTTGGCATGTCTAGCATTTCTTGCACTTGCACACCACCTCCAGGGAAATACATATCTGGACTTAAAGTTGCAAATACAATAAAATCAATATCATCTTTTGTTAATCCTGCCCTTTCTATCGCAATTCTAGCTGCTTTTGCACCCATAACTGCGGTAGTATCTCCAGATTTAGGATCTATCCAACGTCTCTCTTTTATCCCTGTTCTTTCTTGAATCCATTCGTCTGAAGTTTCCATAAACCCCTTTAAATCGTCATTTGTAACAACGTTTTCTGGAACATAATACCCTAAGCCAGTTATTTTTGAATTATACATCCGATATACTTTTATTACTAATTAGTTATGTTAGCAAAAATAGTTAAATTTATTTTCATTATTATACTGTCTAAACGGTGAAATTTCTGTCATCTTGTCACAATAGTGTCTTTGGTATTTTTTTTGACTACTGTATTAAAACAAATAATAAATTAAACAAAATATAGATAAATGGCAAAAGGAAATATTAATGTATCCGTAGAAAATATTTTTCCACTGATAAAAAAGTTTTTGTACTCAGATCACGAAATATTCTTACGTGAATTAATTTCTAACGGAACAGACGCAACATCTAAATTAAAACACTTGATTGCTATTGGTGAGGCTGAAACTGTATTAGGCGATGCTAAAATTGAAGTTAGTATTGATAAAGATGCAAAGACAATTACCATTAAAGATCAAGGTTTAGGGATGACTGCTGATGAAGTTGAGAAATACATCAACCAAATTGCATTTTCTGGCGCAGAAGAGTTTTTAGATAAGTATAAAGACAACGAAGCAGGAATTATTGGTCATTTCGGTTTGGGTTTTTACTCTGCGTTTATGGTAGCAGCAAAAGTAGAATTAATTACAAAGTCTTTTAAAGATGCACCTGCTGCTCATTGGACTTGTGATGGCTCTCCTGAATTTACTTTAGTAGAAAGTGATAAAGCTGATAGAGGGACAGAAATTATTTTACACATTGCAGAAGACTCTTTAGACTTCTTAGAAGATAATAAAATTGAAGGTTTACTAAACAAATACAATCGTTTTAATCAAGTGCCAATTAAATTTGGAACAAAAGAAATTAACGATCCTGAATTTACACCAGCAACTACTAAAGATGCAGAAGGTAAAGAAACTACAGAAGCACACCAACAAATAACGGTTGATAAAATCATCAATAATACAGATCCTGCTTGGACCAAAATGCCTGCAGATTTAGAAAAAGAGGATTACGATAATTTTTATAGAGAATTGTATCCAACGCAATTTGAGGAGTCTTTATTTCATATTCACTTAAATGTAGATTATCCTTTTAACTTAACAGGAATTTTATTCTTCCCTAAGTTAAGTCCTTCTATGGACATGCAGAAGGACAAAATTCAATTGTATCAAAATCAAGTTTTTGTAACTGATAATGTTGAAGGAATTGTACCGGACTTTTTACAAATGTTAAAAGGTGTAATTGATTCTCCAGACATTCCATTAAATGTTTCTCGTTCTGGTTTGCAAGCAGATGGCGCAGTAAAGAAAATATCTGGTTACATAACTAAAAAAGTAGGTGATAAATTAGCTTCTCTATTCAAAAAAGACAGAGCAGATTTTGAAACAAAATGGAATGACATTAAAGTAATTATCGAATATGGAATGTTGTCTGAAGATAAGTTCTTTGACAAGGCTAAGAAATTTGCATTATATCCAACCGTAGCAGACACCTATTTTACATTTGATGAACTAATTGAAAAGACAAAAGATTCTCAGACTGATAAAGATGGAAATCATGTTGTTTTATATACTTCAAATAAAGATGCACAACACAGCTACATTCAAGATGTAACTGCAAAAGGATATGAAGTATTGGTTTTAGATTCTCCAATTATTTCGCATTTAATGCAAAAACTAGAGGGTTCAGCAGAGAAAGTGAAATTTACAAGAGTAGATTCTGACCATGTTGATAATTTAATTAAGAAAGACGACAACGTAATTTCTAAATTATCTGAGGATGAAGTAGCTACTTTAAAACCAATTATTGAAGGTGCCGTAAATTCTAAAACATATACAGTTCAATTAGAAGCGATGGACTCTGCTTCTTCTCCGTTTATAATTACGGTTCCAGAATTTATGCGTAGAATGAAAGAAATGCAGGCATCTGGTGGTGGTGGTGGAATGATGGGAATGGGTAATTTTCCTGACATGTACAATTTAGTGGTAAACACAAATAGTCCGTTAGTATCTGACATCTTAAATAATAAAGATGAAGCGGCACAGAAACATTTAATCTCGCAAGCTTTTGATTTGGCTAAATTATCTCAAAACCTTTTACATGGTGAAGAGTTAACAAACTTTATCAAACGTTCTTACGATTTGATTAAATAAGAACAAAGTAGCTTTAAATATATAAACCTCTTTGTGAAAACAGAGAGGTTTTTTAATTGAAAAATTAATTTTAAGCATTAATTACAATAGAAATGTTAGACATTAAAAAAGCAACCATAAAAAATGCAAGTTTACTATCTAAACTTAGTATTGCCTCTTTTTTACCAGCACACGGACATTCTGCATCTAAAGAAGTTATAGATACTTATACCGATGCTAATTTTAGCGAAGCAAACTTTATTAAAGAACTTTCAAATCCAAAATTTCAATACCACATACTCTATTACAAAGAACAAATTGCTGGTTTTTCTAAAGTGATTTTTAATTTTGAAAATAGAGATATAGTAGATAAAAACGCCACCAAGATGGAACGTTTATATCTATTAAAAGAGTTTTATAATTTAGGGTTAGGTAAAGAGTTAATGAACTTTAATGCAGCTTTAGCAAAAAAGCATAAACAAGCTGGTATTTGGGTATTTGTTTGGATAGAAAATATCAAAGCTATTGCTTTTTATAATAAAATGGGGTTTAAAAAAGTAGGGGAATATGATTTTGTATTATCGCCTACAAAAACGAATCCTAATCATGTTTTATATCTAAAGTTTTAATTATATTTAATATTATTTTAAAAAAAAAATATGAAATTATCAGAAATAAAAAATCACCTTTCTACTTTAAAAAATATTGCTTTTAAATTACCAAATGGTAATTTAGTGCAGCCCCATTTTCATGTAACAGAAGTAGGTCTAATAACCAAAGATTTTATTGATTGTGGAGGTAAGGTAAGAAGCGAACAAGTTGTTAATTTTCAACTTTGGGAAGAAAATGATTATGACCACAGGTTGCATCCAGAGAAGTTATTATCTATTATTGATTTGTCTGAAAAAATGTTCAAATTTGAAGATTTAGAAATTGAAGTAGAATATCAGGGAAAGGAAACTATTGGAAAATATGACTTAGATTTTGATGGCACGTACTTTTTATTAACATCTAAATTAACAGCTTGTTTGGCCGAAGATGCTTGCGGAATTTCGCCAGAAAAACCTCTAGTCACTATTAATGAGGTAAATAAAGCAAGTTCTTGTGCACCAGGTTCTGGTTGTTGTTAAAAAAATAAATATTGCTAACTTCTGAAAACATAAACAACATAATTTCAAAAGTTAGCAAATATTTTACTCTTCTTCTATAGCCTTAGAGTTTTCAGAATACGTTCTCCACTTTTCTAAACATGCCTTAATATCTTCTGGTACTTCAGAGTTAAAACGCATAAACTCGCCTGTTGTAGGATGCGTAAAACCTAATGTTTTAGCATGTAAGGCTTGTCTTGGAAGCACCTTAAAACAGTTATGTACAAACTGCTTATACTTTGTAAAAGTTGTTCCTTTTAAAATATCATTTCCTCCGTAACGTTCATCATTAAAAAGTGTGTGTCCAATATCTTTTAGGTGTACTCTAATTTGATGCGTTCTGCCTGTTTCTAACTTACATTGCACCAAAGTAACATAAGTTAAACGTTCTAAGACTTTATAATGTGTTACTGCGTGTTTACCAAAGTCTCCATCAGGAAAAACAGCCATCTGTAAACGATTTTTCAAACTACGTCCTATATTTCCTTCTATACAACCTTCATCTTCTGCTACATTACCCCAAACTAAGGCATAATACAAACGTTCTGTTGTTCTGTCAAAAAACTGACGCGATAAATTAGCCATTGCAGCTTCTGTTTTTGCAACTACTAGTAGACCACTTGTATCTTTATCAATTCTATGCACCAAACCTGGCCTTTCATTAGAATTGGTAGGTAAATTTTCTATATGATGGATTAAACCATTTACCAAAGTTCCTGAATAATTTCCGTGACCCGGATGCACTACCATTCCAGCAGGTTTATTTACAACCATTACAGTATCATCTTCATAAATAATATCTAAAGGAATATCTTCTGCAACTAATAAGTTTTCTGCTGGCGGGTATGCTAAAACAATTCGAACAATATCATTTGGTTTTACTTTATGATTTGATTTTACAGGAAGTTCATTCACCAAAACATTTCCTGCCTTGGCAGCTTGCTGTAATTTACTTCTTGTAGCGTTTTCAATAAAATTCATTAAAAACTTATCTACTCTTAATGGCTCTTGTCCAACACTTGCTACAAACTTATGGTGTTCGTATAATTCTTCGTTCTCTAAATCTTGATTCTGATTTTCTTGCAAAATGACGCTTTTATTTTACTACTAATTAATAGATTAATTGATCACTAACAATCAATCACTGATAACTGAATTTTTACCCTTTACCATTACCTAAAACTAAATCTACAACAGACTTTAGTGGCAACTTATCTCCTTCTTTTAAAACATTTCCCTTAAAACGTAAACCTCTCACTACATCTTTACCAATATCATTTACAAAAGTAAAATCTTCACCAACCTTTAAACCCATAGCCCTTAACTGAGAAGAAGCTTGTCTTTTTGTTAAACCATTTAAATCTGGTATGGAAATATCTCTATATTTCGAGGGATTTAAAGTAAGGTATATTTTACGCTTTTCTTTTACAAAATCTCCCGCCTCCGGTGTTTGCTCTATCACAGATTTTTTTGGATAGGCTGAATTGAAACTGGCACTGTCAATAATTTTGTAATCTAAATCTAATTCTTTTAATGTTCTTTCAACCTCAACTAAAGTTAGCTTCTGCAAATTGGGTACTTGTATTTTTTGATTATGATTTGTAGCAACTCCTAACCAGAATTTTAATCCAAAAACAAACAACAATAAACAAACAATAGCAATTGCTATTTGCACAAAAAAAGTTTTACTTTTTAAAAACTGGAACAAACTCATTAGAATTTTTTTAGTCTCACAAAGATATAAAAACTAAACGTTGCTATTTCTATTTATATTTTGATAAATTTGTTTTATTATTTTTATGAATATGAAGAAAAATATTGCCATTATAATGGGTGGTTATTCATCCGAAATAGACATCTCTATAAAAAGTGGAAACGTAGTCTATAGTCATCTAAACAAAGAAAAATTCAATGCTTTTAGAGTATTAATTTTAAAAGAAAAATGGGTTGTTTTAGATGCGCAAGAAAACGAGTTTCTTATTGATAAAAATGATTTTTCTTTCACACAAAATAACATTAAAACTACTTTTGATTGTGTATTTAATGCAATTCATGGCGCACCCGGAGAAAACGGACAACTATTAGCCTACTTTAATCTTATCAATTTAAAGCATACTTCTGCCCCATTTTATCAAATGGCATTGACGTTTAATAAACGTGATACTTTGAGTGCTGTAAAAGCATATGGAATAAAAACAGCCACTTCTATTTATTTAAATAAGGGTGCTAAAATAAACCTAGATTATATTATTGCTACTGTTGGTTTGCCTTGTTTTATTAAACCAAACAATGCAGGTTCAAGTTACGGCATTTCAAAAGTGCATACAAAAAACGAAATTTTACCCGCATTAGAAAAAGCATATAAGGAAGATTCAGAAATTTTAATAGAATCTTTTTTAGACGGCACAGAAGTTTCTGTAGGTATTATTCAGTATCGAGGTAAAACAAAAGTATTGCCTATCACAGAGATTGTTTCAGAAAATGATTTCTTTGATTATGAGGCAAAATATGAAGGAAAGTCGCAGGAAATTACACCGGCTAGAATTTCTCTCGCACAACAAGCTAAAGTAGAAAAAGTAGCTAAAAAAGTATATGATATTTTAAATATATCTGGCTTTTCTAGATCTGAATTTATTTTTGTCCATTCAGAGCCTTATTTTATAGAAATAAATACAGTACCAGGTTTAACAGAAGAAAGTATTTTACCACAACAAGCGCAAGTAGCAGGGATTTCTTTAGCAGAATTATTTGAAAGTGCAATTGCAGCTGCTTTGTAATATTAGTTTTATAAGCTTATCTTTTAATTTTAAATTGGCATATAATTTACACCTAAATTGAAAACCATGAAAAAAGCAATATTTCCAGGATCTTTTGATCCAATAACACTAGGGCACCATGATATAATAGAAAGAGGTGTTACACTTTTTGACGAGCTAATAATTGCAATTGGTATAAATGCTGATAAAAAAAATATGTTTTCTTTAGAAGAGCGTAAACAATTTATTGAAGATTCTTTTGGCAATAACCCTAAGATAAAAGTAGTAACCTACGAGGGATTAACAGTTCATTTTTGCCAAGAAAATAATATAGATTTTATATTAAGAGGCTTGAGGAATCCAGCAGATTTTGAGTTCGAAAAAGCAATTGCACACACCAACAGAGATTTATCCTCTATAGAAACTGTCTTTTTATTAACAGCTGCCAATACTTCTTATATTTCTTCTTCTATTGTAAGGGATGTGATAAGAAACCATGGAGATTACACCAAATTAGTTCCAAAAACAGTACGTATTAAATAAAAGGTTTTATGAAAAAAACAATACTTATAAGCCTTCTTATTCTTTCTTTTTCTTGCAAAAACACAACAGAAAGCACCATCAATTTTACGACTAAATTCGAAAAGACAGCAGGAACAGAAACTCCAGAGTACCAAGATATTATTTCTTATTACGAACAATTAGCTGCAGAATATTCCCAAATTTCTTTGTTTTCTTTTGGTCAAACAGATGCAGGTAAGCCTTTGCACTTAGTAGTTTATAGTGCTGAAGGAATATATAACGTTGATGAGATTACCACGTCAACAAAAAATAGAATTTTAATAAATAACGGCATTCATCCCGGTGAATCCGACGGAATTGATGCCTCTATGTTACTATTAAGAGACATCGTACAAAATGATTCTTTGAAAAAAAAATATGCAAATTCTTTAATTGCTATAATTCCGGTTTATAATGTGGGAGGTGCTTTAAATAGAAATGCACATACAAGAACAAATCAGAATGGGCCCGTTTCATATGGCTTTAGAGGAAACGCAAGAAACTTCGATTTAAACAGAGACTTTATCAAACAAGACACTAAAAATGCAGCAGCATTTGCAGAAATTTTTCATACCATAAACCCTGATGTTTTTATAGACAATCATGTAAGTAATGGCGCAGATTATCAATATGCACTTACCCATTTATTCACGCAACACAATAAATTAGGTGGCAACTTAGGTACATTTTTAGAAAATGAAATGCGTCCTGAAATAGAAAAATCTTTACAAGAAAAAGAGATTCTAATAACACCCTATGTAAATGTTTGGGGCAATACACCTGAAGCGGGTTTTTCTCAGTTTTACGATTCTCCAAGATATTCAACAGGCTATACAACCCTATTTCATACGTTGGGTTTAATGGTAGAGACACACATGTTAAAACCCTACAAAATACGTGTAACGCAAACCTATGAATTAATGCTCTCTACCTTAGATTTTATAGAAGAAAAATCAGAAAAAATAAAGAGTCTACGAGCAAACGCTGCTTCCGAAATTTTGCAGCATAAAACATATCCTATTACCTATACAATAGATAAAGAAAACCCGACAATATTAAATTTTAAAGGATACGAAGCAACTAGTATAAAAAGCAAAGTAACCAGCGGTAAAAGGTTGTTTTATGATACCAAAAAGCCCTTTACAAAGGAAACAAACTACTATAATAACTATTTAACAGAAAAAGAAATAACCATTCCGAAAGCCTATATTTTACAACAAGGTTGGCATAAAATTGTAGACCGATTAAAAAATAACAATATAAAATTTTCTACTTTTAATAAAGACACCACAATAAGAGTTCAAGTAAATCATATTTCAGATTATAAAACAAGAAATGCTGCGTATGAAGGACATTATTTGCATTACAACACAACAGTATCTGAAAGTACTAAAAAAATTACTTTTAGAACAGGTGACTTGTATATTCCTACCAATCAGAATGGAGTGCGTTATCTTTTAGAAACTTTAGAGGCTAGCGCCACAGATTCTTTTTTTAATTGGAATTTTTTCGATACCATTTTACAGCGAAAAGAAGGTTATTCTGCCTATGTTTTTGAAGACATTGCAGCAGATATTTTAGCGAAAAATCCCGTAATTAAAAAACGATTTGAAGACAAACTTAAAAAAGAGGAAGCTTTTGCTAAAAACCCAAGAGCACAATTAGATTTCATTTATAAAAACTCACTACATTATGAAAAAGCACACCTACAATTGCCTGTTTTTAAAATTTTCTAAAGTAGCCCAGTTTATGAAATTTATTGTTTTTTTATGTGTACTATTTAATTTTATGAGTTGTATGAATACATCAAAAACCCCTAAAATGAGTTTAAAAGAAATTGCAAAGGAACTCATGGCGCATTCAGAAAATGCAGCATTAATAACATTGGATAGCACAGGAGTTGCACATGTGCGCGCTATGGATCCTTTTTTGCCAGAAGATAATTTTACAGTTTGGATGGGAACAAACCCAAAGAGCTTAAAAGTTTCCCAAATTCAAAAAAATAAGCTGGTTTCACTTTATTATTTTGATAAAAAAAGTGCCGGCTATATTACATTACAAGGAGTTGCAACGATTGTAAATACAAAAGACAAAAAAGAGCAGTATTGGAAAAAGGAATGGAAAAACTTTTATCAAAATAGTACCACAGACTATGTATTAATCAAGTTTGTGCCCAATAAAGCCAAAATTATAAGTGAGAAGCACCAAGTTTTAGGCGATTCTATTACTTGGGAAGCACCAAAATTACCATTATAAAAATTCACAACATTATAAGCCTAGCAATAGCGTTTATTATTTTTAAACCCCTTAAATTTATGAAATATTTTTCAATTCTTGTTTTTATCTTATTATTTTTAGGATGTAAAAATTCTTCTGTAAAAATAATAAAAGAAACCACTTTTCATGTGGGAACCTACACCGAAAAAGAAAGCAAAGGAATCTACAAATACAGTATTTCAAAAGATGGCAAACTAAAAAACAAAGGCTTAGTAGCTGCCATTACAAACCCGAGTTTTTTAGCAAAATCTAAGGATAATAGAACACTTTTTGCAGTTTCTGAAATCGACGAAAACGGCACTGGTTTTATACATTCTTACGAAATTAAAAATGATTCTTTACAAATGGTCAGTAAACAAGAAAGTGGTGGTGCTCATCCTTGTTTTATTGCTGTAAGTAAAGACAACTATATAATAACCGCCAATTATACTGGTGGAAATGTAGGTTTACTAAAAACTACTAAAACAGGTAAGGTTGCACCAATCTCTTTTATACAACAACATATAGGAAAAGGAAGTACCGAAAGACAAACCGCGCCGCACGCTCATTCTACTTGGTTTCATCCCACAAAAAACGAAGTCATCTCTATAGATTTAGGAACCAATGAATTGTGGTTTTCTACTATTGATACCACTAAAAATGAACTCGTTTATACAAGTCAGAAAAAATTAAAAATGTTAGATGGAGCGGGCCCAAGACATTTAACGTTTCATCCAAATAATAAATGGATGTATGTTTTAAATGAATTAAACAATACAGTTTCATTAGTAAAAGAAAAGAACAATGCATACTTTATAAAAACATCAATTACCACACTACCAGCAGGGTTTTCGACCGATAGTAAAGCTGCAGATATTCATATTTCTAAAGATGGAAAATTTTTATACACCTCTAACCGCGGTGCTGACTCTATCGCTATTTTTAAAGTAGATAATACAAACGGAACATTAACAAGCATTGGTTACGCATCTGTTTTAGGAGTAAATCCTCGAAATTTTTCTCTTTCACCCGACGAAGAATTTCTTTTAGTTGCAAATCAAGATACTAACAATATAATTTCTTTTAAAAGAAACCCATCTTCAGGAGCGTTAACTTTTGTCGATAAAATTTTTGCTCCTACTCCCGTATGTATTTTGTTTTAGTTTTTTTTCTAAAACAGATGTTACTAATTATACTTAATAAAAAATCTTATACGCACTAAAATTTTCTGTCCCTAAATTCCTCTAAAAACTTCACTTTTATTCGTAACTTGTAAGTTCAAAATCAGCTACAATTGGATATAAACTTATCAATTAACGGAAAATTGCACGCAGTACAGGTACAAGAAGACATGCCATTGCTTTGGGTAATTAGAGATATTATAGGCTTAACAGGAACCAAATTTGGTTGCGGTGTTAGCCAATGTGGCGCTTGCTCTGTGCTTATCGATGGAAAACTTACGAAGTCTTGTGGTATACCTGTTTCAGATGCCATTGAAAAAGATATTTTTACCATTGAAGGAAATTCAGAAAACTTAGAGTTCCTAAGGCAAGCTTGGACAGATGGAAATGTGCCGCAATGTGGGTATTGCCAATCCGGACAATTAATTGCTGCAACTTCTCTACTCGATTTAATAGAAAAACCAACCGATAAAGATATTGACGAAGCCATGAGTGCAAATATTTGCAGATGTGGAACCTATACAAGAATTAAAAAAGGAATTCATACTGCGGTAAAACTTAAAAACGAAACCAAATGAGCACCATTCAAAAAATAGACAGAAGAGATTTTGTAAAGTTATTTGGTTTGGCTTCTGGTGGTATTATCTTAGGTTGTTCTGTCGCTGCAGATAGCAAAGATTTTATTCCTTCTGCACATATAACAGGTTTCAATCCTAATTTATTTATCCACCTCCAAAAAAATGGAAATATTATTTTAATTGCCTCCCGTTCAGAAATGGGACAAGGTATTAGAACCTCATTAGCTTCTGCCATTGCAGAGGAATTAGAGGCAGATTGGCAATATATTTCTGTGGAACAAGCAATTGGTCATGAAAAATACGGAAACCAAAATACTGACGGCTCTAGAAGCGTAAGAACACGCTTAGAACCAATGCGTAAAATGGGCGCAACTGCAAAAATGATGCTAATTACAGTTGCCGCAAAAAAATGGAATATTGCTACAACAGCTTGTAAAGCAGCTAATCATTTTGTAATAAATACAATTACAAACGAGCAAATTTTCTTTGGAGATTTAGCCGCAGATGCTGCCAAGCTTCCAATTCCAAAAGAAAAAAATATACAACTAAAAAAAGTTAAGGATTTTAAATTTATAGGTAAAAATTTAAAAAGTATCGATTTAAAAGATTTTACACACGGCACCGCAACCTACGGAATTGATGTTCGCATACCTAATATGAAATTTGCTGCTATTACAAGATGTCCGGTTACTTTTGGCACTGTAAAAACCTTTAACAAAGACAAAGCTGGAAAAGTTGCTGGCGTAGAGGCTATTTTTGAAATGCCAAGACTACTGCCACCAACAGGAAAATTTTTCGGAATGCTTGGTGGTGTTGCCGTAATTGCAAACAATACCTGGGCTGCTTTTCAAGGAAAAATAGCACTAAATATTGAATGGAATAAAGGAGTAAACGAGAATTTTGATTCTGAAGAGTTTAAAAAAACACTAACCAAAAGAGTACAAAAAATAGGTAAATTAGTTCCTGGTATACGTGGAAATGTAAATACCGCCTTTGACGCATCAGCAAAAACAATTGAGGCCACCTATCATGTTCCATTTTTGGCGCATGCACCAATGGAAGTACCTAATGCAACTGCCTGGTTTAAAGGTGATAAAATAGAAGTATGGGCGCCAGTGCAAGATCCGCAAACAGCAAGAAGCGAACTAGCACATTTTTTTGAAATTCCGATTGAGAACATTACCGTAAACGTTACTTTTTTGGGTGGTGGATTTGGACGAAAATCAAAGTCTGATTTTGTAGTAGAAGCGGTTGCCATTTCTAAAAAAATAAATGCTCCGGTGCAAGTAGTCTGGACGCGTGAAGACGACATACAAAACAGCTTTTATCACGCTACAAGTGCACAATACTTAAAAGGTAGTCTTGACAGACAAGGAAAAGTAACTGGTTGGTTACAGCGCGTTGGCTTCCCTTCTATTGTATCTTCTTTTAAACCGTTATCTGAATATGGTTCTGGCTTTGAACTGAATCAAGGGTTTACAAACAACCCATATGCTATAGAAAATTTTAGACTGGAAAACGTAAAAGCAGAAGCTAATTTAAGAATTGGCTGGATGCGATCTGTAGTGCATATTCATAGTGCTTTTGGTATCAATTCTTTTGTAGATGAATTGGCATTTGCAGCACAAAAAGATCCGGTACAATTTCATTTAGACTTGCTTGGAAAAGATAGAATCATAGAGGGAAAATCAAAATTTCCTTTCAATTCGAAACGTTTTAAGAACGTATTAACCACCACTGCTAAAACAGCAAATTGGGGAGAAAAATTACCAAAAGGGCACGGCTTGGGCATTGCGGTGCATTATAGTTTTTACAGTTATATAGCTACCGTGGTTGAAGTTTCTGTGCTTGACAAAAAAGTAAAAGTAGAAAATATTTGGACCACCATAGATTGTGGTTTGGCTTTAAATAAAGACAATATTAAAAATCAGTTAGAAGGTGCCGCTATTTTTGGAATGTCTTTGGCCTTGTATGGTAAAATATCTGCTAAAGAGGGCGCTATTACACAAAATAATTTCTATGATTATCAAATGACACGCATGAAAGATGCACCAAAAATTCATATCAATATTGTAGATGCTATGCACGAGCCGCCGACTGGCGTTGGCGAGCCCGGTGTTCCTGTAATTGCACCTGCAATTTGCAACGCTATATTTAATGCTACTGGAGAACGTGTTCGAAGTTTGCCGTTAAGTGAGTTAGGGATGGTTTAGTTTAAAAAATAAAAAAAGCTCAACTAATACTAATTGAACTTTTTTTTATCTATTTTATTTAATATTTTTTCTTAAAACTTATACTCACCTAGAGGCTTCGGAAAGTCCTCAGGATTTGCAGCTAAATGATATCTCGGATCATCAATATCCTCTTCGATAACACCTTTAAAAATGGGAGATGCTTTGTAAAGTAAGACTTTACAATCTTCACTTAAATGTTTTAATATTACCTTTTTACCAGCTGCTTGATATTTTTCTACCAAAGCAAAAATGGCTTCTATTGCAGAATGATCTGAAATACGTGCTTCTATAAAGTCTATTTCTATCATTTCTGGATCTGTTTTTATAGCAAACTTTTCATTAAAAGCAGTAATACTTCCAAAGAATAAAGGTCCCCAGATTTCATAGACCTTAGTACCATCCTCTTTAAAACGTTTTCTAGCTCTAATCTTCTTTGCATTTTCCCATGCAAATACCAAAGCACTTACAATTACTCCAGAAATAACGGCAATTGCCAAATCGAAAATTACAGTCATGGCAGAAACTAAAATCAATACAAAAAGATCTGTTTTAGGTATTTTATTAAGAATTCTAAAACTAGACCATGCAAATGTACCTATTACAACCATAAACATTACACCAACCAAAGCTGCAATTGGAACTTGCTCTATATAAGAAGATCCAAAAAGAATAAACATCAGTAACATAACAGCAGCAGTAATACCAGACAAACGTCCACGACCACCACCTTTTATATTTATAATAGATTGCCCAATCATAGCACATCCACCCATTCCGCCAAACAAGCCTGTAAGTATATTTGCACCACCTTGTGCAACACATTCTCTATTAGAGTTTCCACGCGTCTCTGTTAAATCGTCTATTAAATTTAAGGTCATTAAAGACTCAATTAAACCAATAGCCGCTAATATTAATGCATATGGGAAAATAAATTTTAAAGTTTCAAAATTCATAGGGATGTTAGAAAAAGTTTCTAATACAGGTACTGGAAAACCTCCTTTTAGACCTTCACCTCCGCCATCTTTAATAAAAGAACCAACAGTTGCTACGTCTAAGCTTGAAAAGATTACAATTCCTGTAACTACTAGAATAGCAATCAATGCTTCCGGTAATTTTTTTGTAAATTTTATTTTTGGTAAACCCCACATAATTAACATGGTTAAAGCAACCAATCCAATCATGTATCCTAATGAAAATCCTTCTAACCAGACTTTTTCTCCACCAACTGTCTGCTTAAACATTCCTAATTGGGATAAAAAAATCACAATGGCCAGACCATTTACAAACCCCATCATTACAGGATGTGGAATTAGACGTACAAATTTACCAAGCTTTAAAACACCTGCCAAAACTTGAATCACTCCCATTAAAATAACGGTTAAAAAAAGATAATACAAACCTAAATTTTCATCAGGACTCCCCATCGCATTTCCTTGAGCAACTAAAGACACCATTACAACTGCTAATGCACCAGTTGCTCCCGAAATCATTCCTGGCCTTCCTCCAAAAATAGAAGTAATTAAACCCACCATAAACGCGGCATAAAGCCCTACGAGCGGATCTACACCTGCTACAAATGCGAAGGCTACAGCTTCTGGAACTAATGCTAATGCCACCGTAATTCCCGATAACACATCATTTCTTACATTATTTACTCTTTTAATAATGAATTCAGTCATATTTTCTTAATGCTTTTTAGAAGCTGGCAAAGATAGATGGTTTTTCGAGAATATCACATTTTCAGGAAAGTATCATACACCAATTCAATATTTTTGTATGAATTTTTAAGTGCTTTTGTAATTGCTGCTTCATTTTTAAAAGCAACTTCAGTAATTCCTTCATCTAATTGCGGCGTTAGTTCACCTTCATAATCTGAAGTCATTACAAACCAAAACGTTTCTTTTAATTTCATTCCGTTTTGGAAATACACATGATAAGTTGTTAATAAAGGTTTTACTAACTTTAAATTAAAAATACCACACTCCTCTTCTACTTCTCTTATAGCAGTCTCTTTTACTGTTTCTCCTTTTTCGATTCTGCCCTTTGGCAAATCCCATTTATAAGACCTGTAGATAAATAAAATTTCATTTTTTGGATTTAAAACTAGACCCCCAGCTGCAGAAACGACATTAAAAGTGTTCAATAATTCTTGCCAACCCCTTTCTAAATCAGGTGTGTATAAATTAATGCCTTTAAGTTTTCTGTCTTTAAGTTTATGTATAATTTCTTCAATAACAATATCCTTCAATAGGTAGACAGGATACTTATTCTCTTTTATTTGAGAAGATGTTAAAAAAATTGGTTTATCATTTACAAAAACTACATACATTTGCATTATGATTTTAAACAAAGATACGGCAAAAAAAACAGCTGAGCTTTTACTGCAAGTTAAGGCGATAAAACTAAATCCTAGTAACCCATTTAATTGGGCATCAGGTTGGAAATCACCAATCTATTGTGATAATAGAATAACGCTTTCTTATCCTCCAGTACGTATTTTCTTAAAAGAAAAAATTGCAAAAATTGTAGAAAAAGAATTTGGTAAGCCAGATGTTATTGCTGGGGTTGCTACCGGAGCAATTGCTATTGGTATTTTAGTTGCGCAAGAATTGGGTGTTCCTTTTATTTACGTAAGACCAGAGCCTAAAAAGCACGGTAGAAAAAACCAAATTGAAGGGCATTTAGAAAGGGGCCAAAACGTAGTGGTTATTGAAGATTTAATAAGCACAGGTACTAGTAGTTTAAATGCAGTAGCAGCGTTAAAAGAGGCTGGAGCTGTAGTGAAAGGAATGGTCGCTATTTTTACATACGGTTTTGATGTTGCTACAGAGAATTTTAAAGATAAAAACATAGATTTAGTTACTTTAAGTAATTATGATAATTTATTAGAGCAAGCTTTAGAAAGTAGCTATATTTCTGAAAAGGAATTGAGCACATTGCACGAGTGGAGAAGAGAACCAAGTACTTGGAAACAATAAAATAGATTCGTTATGAACATTGAAGGGAATAAAGTGATTTTACAAAAATCTCAAGAAACATTATTTGACTTTTTTAGTGATTTAAATAACTTTGGAAAAATTATGCCAGAAAACATCAATAAATTTGAAGTTGATGGAGATTCTTTCTTGTTCGGTTTGCCAGGTATGCCAGAAATCAGGTTAGTTTTAAAGGAAAAAACACCATTTTCTAATATTACCCTGGGAGCTGCAAGTAGTAAATTACCATTTACTTTGGCCGCAAATATTACCAAACTAGAAGAAGATAAAAGTGAGGTGCAACTTAGCTTTGTAGGTGAATTTAATGCAATGATGGCCATGATGATTAAGAAGCCATTGACAACTTTTGTTGAAACATTAACTGAAAATATAAAGAAAATCTAAAGGAAAGAAATTTCTTTAATTCCAAATTCTTTAATGATCTCATCTTCCAGTTCTACTTGAAGTTTGCCATCTTTAGAAATTCCACGAATAATTCCCATAAATACAATATCATTACTATCTTTAAACATGGCAGGGATATTTTTTTTGTATAATACATTTAAATAGCTAGTTTCTATACTTTCGAAAGCCCTTGCGTTTAAAAGTAAAATTTTCGATTTTAAACTAACCACAATTTCTATTAAAAGTTGTTCTAAATCGAAGGTTCTATTGCTACTTAATTTTAAAGAGCTGGCTTTTTCTAAAGAACTAGAAAAGCTAGTTTGGTTTACATTTAATCCAATTCCTATTACAGTAGAAGAAATTTTTGTCCCTTTTAAACTATTTTCTATCAAAATACCCCCAATTTTTTTCTTTGCTGACAGAATGTCGTTAGGCCATTTGATAGCAATCCTAGGAATATTCTCTTGCTGCAAGACCTCAAAAACAGCTAAAGAAACTGCATAGTTTAAATACTTTTTATCTGAAACACTTAAGGATTCAAAAGTTACAAAAACACTAAAAATCAAGTTCTTACCAACCTCTGACTCCCAAACACTACCTTGTTGACCTCTTCCTTTAATTTGATTATCTGTTACAACAACTGTGAAGTTTTCTACCAAGGAACCAGATGCCATTTCCTTTAAAAAAGAATTGGTAGAATCGATGGCACTAAGTTTGATTATTTTCAAGTGTTAAATATTGTGTAAAGTAGTTCAATAATAAACAAAATACTCGCAAAAATAGAATAACTTTGCATTTAAATTAGAAATAAATTAATGACCAAAAAGCAAGTAAGCACAGATGATTTAATCTCTGTAATAATTCAAGGTATTGAAGAGGTTAAAGGAGAAAATATTCAGCTATTAGACTTACGAGATATAGAGAATACCGTATGTGATTATTTTATAATCTGCTCTGGTAATTCCAATACACAAGTAAAAGCAATTTCTGGTTCTATTCAAAAAACAGTAAGTAAGCAAGTTAAAGACAAGCCTTGGCATATTGAAGGTGAAAACAATGCTGAATGGATTTTAATGGATTATGTAAACGTTGCAGTGCATGTTTTTCAGAAACAAATTAGAGATTTCTACGATATAGAAAGTCTTTGGGGAGATGCCAAAATTACAGAAATTACACCTTCTTAAAATTTTAGATTAATAAAATGAGCGAAAATAAAAAAGAAAATAATAAAAACGAACCTAAATTTAAGATGAACTCTTATTGGATTTATGGTGGAGTAATACTGCTATTAATTGGATTTCAGTTTTTTAGTAGTGGTGATTTAGCAACGCAAAGTATTTCTAAAAATGAATTTAGTGAAGTTTTAAGAGATAATGATATTTCTAAAATTATTGTAGTAAACAATAATGTTGCTCAAATCTTCATCAAGGAAGAAGCGATGAAGAAATCTAAATATCAAAAATTAGTTAATTCTACTTTTTACAGAAAAGGTGCTTCTTTGTACGAGTACAATTTTGGTGATTTACAAAATTTTGAAAATGATTTAGCCAAAGCTAAAAAAGAAACTGACCTCACTTTCGATTTGAAAAACGAAAGTAGAACGAGTATGGTAGACACCTTCATAGGCTTCTTACCTTTTATCATCTTAATTGGTGTGTGGTTGTTCTTTATGAAAAGAATGTCTGGTGGTGGATCTGGAGCAGGTGGTGGAGGTCAAATTTTCAACATAGGTAAATCGAAAGCGAAGTTATTTGACAAAGATACTAAGGTAAAAACAACGTTTGCTAATGTTGCGGGTTTAGAGGGTGCAAAAGAAGAGGTACAAGAAATTGTGGATTTCTTGAAAAACCCAGAAAAATATACTTCATTAGGTGGTAAAATACCTAAAGGAGCTTTATTAGTAGGCCCTCCAGGAACCGGTAAAACATTATTAGCGAAAGCAGTTGCTGGTGAAGCAGATGTTCCTTTTTTCTCTCTATCTGGTTCAGATTTTGTAGAAATGTTTGTAGGTGTTGGTGCTTCTAGGGTTAGAGATTTATTTAAACAAGCTGCACAGAAATCTCCTTCAATAATTTTTATTGATGAGATTGATGCTGTGGGTAGAGCTCGTGGAAAAAATAGTATGACTGGTGGTAATGATGAGCGTGAAAATACGCTAAATCAACTATTAACAGAAATGGATGGTTTTGGTACAGATACAAATGTAATTGTAATTGCAGCAACCAATAGAGCAGATGTTCTAGATAGCGCACTTTTACGTGCTGGACGTTTTGATAGACAGATTTATGTTGACTTGCCTAATATTAACGAAAGAAAAGAAATTTTTGAAGTTCATATAAAACCTCTAAAATTAGCAGATGACGTTAAAATTGAATTCTTAGCACAGCAAACTCCAGGATTTTCTGGAGCAGACATTGCAAACATGTGTAATGAAGCTGCATTAATAGCTGCTAGACACGGTAAAAAAGCAATTCATCATCAAGATTTCTTAGATGCCGTAGATAGAATTGTTGGTGGTTTAGAAAAGAAAAATAAAGTAATTACACCAAAAGAAAAAGAAGTAATTGCTTTTCATGAAGCAGGCCATGCAACCGTAAGTTGGATGTTAGAGCATGCTGCTCCTTTGGTAAAAGTAACAATTGTACCAAGAGGGCAATCTTTAGGCGCTGCATGGTATTTACCCGCAGAAAGGTTAATCGTGCAAACAGAACAAATGTTAGACGAAATGTGCGCTACTTTAGGCGGCAGAGCTGCAGAAAAAGTGATTTTTAATAAAATTTCTACAGGTGCATTAAGTGATTTAGAAAAAGTAACCAAACAAGCAAGAGCCATGGTTACAGTATACGGTTTAAACGAAAAAGTTGGAAACATAACGTATTATGATTCCTCTGGAAATGATTCTTTTGTAAAGCCTTACAGTGATGATACTGCGAAAACAATTGATACAGAAATTTCTAGTATGATTGAAGCGCAATATGCAAGAGCTATTGACTTACTAGATAATAATAAAGAGAAGTTAACAATACTAGCAAAACTACTTTTAGAGAAAGAGGTTATATTTAAAGACGACTTAGAAAAAGTTTTCGGAAAAAGACCTTTTGATGAAGTTGAAGAAAAGGTTGTAGAAAAGGTTGAAGAAGAAATTGAAGAAGAAGTAAAGGTTTCTCCAGTAGAAAAAGATACTGAGGAATAATTTAACATTCCACAATTAATGAAATATTTAAAGAAACTATTTAACATATCTAATAAAGAAGATAAAGAAATTCAAAAACAAGAAGTTGCTTTGTCTTTAGATGATTTATTTGTGCACAATTTCATCAAAAAAGGGGGTAAATTTCTTTACTGCTTAGAAAAAGATGAGATTTTTGAAAACGTTAAAAACATCTTATTAGAAAATAAGTGGAACAGCATATTGGTTACGAATCCTAAATTAATTACTTTTTTAAACGAAAAAGAAATATACATAGATCAAAACCATAAAAAATCAATTCCTTTCTTTACCACTTGCGAGCATTTAATTGCAGATCGTGGAAATATTTTATTTTCTTCAAACCAATTAAAAAGCACTAAACTATCAGAATTTTCTGAAAACTTTATTGTCTTCGCAACAACAAGTCAGTTAGTTCAAAATACAGGTGAAGGCTTAACCGGCATAAAGACCAATTGTAAGAATGCACTACCTACTAATATTTCAGCCGTCAAAGACTTTGAAATTGATAAAGAAGATGATACTTCCTTGAATTTTGGTAACAGTAGTACAAAAAACTTATATTTACTTTTATTAGAAGATTTATAATATGAGCAACCTTTTAAAAAGGAGTTTTTCAGGAATTATTTTTGTTTTATTTTTTTTAACTGCAATTCTTTTCTCAGAAACGACTTACGTTATACTAATATCTCTTTTTGGAATTGTCGCCATTTGGGAACTTTCTAAAATGACAAACTTTAAAAGTGCAATTACCTATATCTTATTTGGACTTACCTTATTTTTAATGCTCAAAAGACCTGATAGCTATGCAATTTCACTTATTTTAGCTATAAATATACTCTCTTCAAGCTACCTTATATTTCAGCTTTTTAGAAAAAAAGAAATTATATATACTACCGAGAGAGAAAAATTAGGTTTAACTATTAGATATTTAATTTTTTCATTTTGCTTTTTAATTTTATTACCATTTCATGATCAAAATTACACACCTTATTTGATGATTTCTGTATTGGTTCTTATTTGGGTAAATGATAGTTTTGCTTTTATCGTTGGAAAAAACTTTGGAAAAAGAAAATTATTTGTTTCTGTTTCGCCTAAAAAAACAATAGAAGGCTTTATTGGTGGCTTTATTTGCGCGCTAATAACAGCATATATCATTAGTAATAGTAGTTTAAACTCAATAAACTTTTCTTTAACTAATTGGTTTATCATCGCAGCAATTGTATCCATTATTGGTACTATTGGAGATTTGGTAGAATCTAAATTAAAAAGACAAGCAAACATAAAAGATAGTGGCACGATAATGCCAGGTCACGGAGGTATTTTAGATAGGTTAGATAGCTTGTTATTTGCTGCTCCGTTCGTATATTTGTATATTAATTTTATTATTTAAGTATGATTCGTTTTCACAAAGAAGGGTATAAGATTATTGTTGTTGCTTTTATTTTATCTATTTTAGGGATATTATTGGCAGAAAAATTTATTGAAATTATTTGGGTTGTAAAAGCAATTCAAATAGTAATTTTAGCTTTCTTATTTATTGTATTGCAATTTTTTAGAAACCCAAAAAGAGCTACAAATTTAAATGAAAATACTATTATTGCGCCAGTAGATGGTAAAGTGGTGGTTATTGAAGAAGTTGAAGAACCAGAATATTTTAAAGATAAAAGATTGCAGGTTTCTATATTTATGTCTCCAATTAATGTGCATGTTACAAGATATGCAATGAGCGGTGCAGTAAAATATAGTAAATATCATCCTGGAAAATATTTAGTTGCTTGGCACCCAAAAGCATCTACAGAAAATGAAAGAACAACAATCGTTTTAGATAATAAAGTTTTTGGCGAAGTGTTGTACAGACAAATTGCAGGCGCCTTAGCAAAAAGGATTGTAAATTATGCTGAAGAAGGTACAGAAGTAATTCAAGGTGCAGACGCAGGTTTTATTAAATTTGGATCTAGAGTAGATTTATATCTACCAATTGGTACAGAACTAACTATAAAACTTGGTGATGTAGTAAAAGGAGGAACACAAGTAGTTGCAAAAAAATAAATATGGATTCTGATTTGGACATAGCGTTTAAAGAAGCTTTTATTGAGATTTCAAAACTAAAGGAAGCGGTAGCACCAGATGTTATGCTAAAACTTTATGCATATAATAAACAAGCTAATTTTGGAAGCAACTCTCCACATTACGAAAAATTAGATGTTAGAAATGCATTTAAAGTAAATGCATGGATGCAAATAAAAGACATGTCTTCTAACGATGCGAAAAAAGAGTACATCAAATTAGCAAAACATCTATTAAATAGTAAAAAATAAAAAATTATGAAAAAATTATTTTTAATATTACTAACAATTAGTTTAGGTACAAGTTTTACTTCTTGTAAATCTGATAAAAAAGAAATAAAAGTATCTGACGCTAAACAAAACGCAACTTTTTCAATAGAAAAAGCAGCAAGCGAAATTAACTTTACTGCTTATAAGTTTACGGAAAAAAAAGGTGTTGGTGGACAATTTAGAGATGTAGATGTCACTTCTGGTGGTTTTGGAAACACAATTAAAGAAGCAATACATAATGCTGAGTTTTCAATTCCCGTAAAGAGTCTTTTTACAAAAAATTCAAGCAGAGACTATAAAATTCAGAAATTTTTCTTTGGTGTAATGAGTGATACTAAATTACTTTCTGGTAAATTAATGATTGAAAATGATTCTATTGGAGCTGCAGTTATTAAAATGAATGGTATTTCTGAAAGAGTGCCTTTTAAATATACCATTATCGACAACACTTTTGCAATGAATGCTACCATGGATGTTACCAATTGGGATGCATTAGACGCTTTAGCTTCCTTAAATAAAATTTGTGAGATCTTGCATACGGGTGCAGATGGAATATCAAAAACCTGGAGCGATGTTGCTTTAAATATTTCTACAAAATTTTAATTTTTTCTCTGTAGTAAAAAAACTTGTAAACTAAAAAAGTGATAAACTAATACCGTTTATCACTTTTTTAGTTTACAAGTTTTTTAAAGCGAACGCTAGCTCTTTATATTTAAATATAAACCCTTTTTTAGCTATTTTATCTGAAGACAACCTACTACCATGTAAAAGGATAATTGCCAATTCTCCAAAAACTAATTTCAACAAGAAACCAGGAACCGCTATTGGAAAATAAGGCCTTTTAATAGCTTTAGCTAATATTTTAGAAAAAGTCCTACTGGTATGGAATTCTGGAGAAACTGTGTTGTAAACCCCTTCAAAACTCTCTTCAACCGCCTTTATATAGAGGTTACACAAGTCATCTATATGAATCCAAGCCATATATTGATTTCCTGAACCTAAAGGGGAAACAATAGGTGTTCTCATTTTTTCTAAAGCACCTCCTGTTTTAGACAGAACAACACCTGTTCTTAAAATAGTTACAGGAATGTTCAAGTCTTTAAACTGATTGGCTGCTGCCTCCCATTTTAGACAAACTTGACCTAAAAAATCAGTACCTACAGCGTCTGACTCCTTAAAAACTTTGGCAGTGGTTTGTGCACCATAGTAATTACTACCAGATGCCGAAATAAATCCTTTTAAAGAAATATTTTGCGCTTTAATTTTGTCAAATATTAGATTAGCAGTTGCCACTCTGCTATTTACAATAACTTCTTTTCTTTCTTTTGTCCAACGTTTGTCAGCAATTCCTGCCCCTGCCAAATGAATAATATAATCGATATTTTCTATGGCTTTATCATCTACGAAACCTTTGGAATAATCCCATTTGAATTCATTTTCATTTTTAGGGTTTCTACTTAAAATTCTAACCTCATGATTTTTTTCAGTCAACAATGCTGTTAACCTTCTACCTACCAAACCTGTTCCACCAGTAACTAATATTTTCGCCATTTGGTAAAGATAAAAAAAGCACGATTCAAAAGATTATAGTTTGTATAAATAATATTTATTATTTAATCTCTTTCATGGCATTCGTAATTAATATTTTTAAATGATTTTTATGTGCTTTTGTAGCTAAATCACCTTTACCATTACTCACCCAAATTTTTATATTTTTTAAATTATAAATGGCCATAGATTTTGCAGCAACTGTAAACCTACTGCTAGCTTTACCAGATATCATGTCAATTAATCTTTTTATGTACACCGCCTGTAAGTTTTGACGGAAAGAATTTATACTCCCATAAACATCTGGTTTAAACATGATGTTATTAATATCTGACATGAAAGAGGATAATTTATAATCATTACCATACAATTCAGAATTAGAAATTCTTTGTAAAGTATTTGGATGCATTATATGAGCTAGAACTTTTGTCTGATAAGCTAAAACTTGTTCATGAATTTTCGGATCTTCTGGACCCGCAAAGAAATTATATCCCCTTCTTTGTTTTGCTAAAAAATTGTAAACATCTTTAGGTGTGTTAAAGGCGTCTGGAGCAAAAATATATTTCTTCATAGCTTCCATTGCCCGTTTTTGGTCTGATAAACTTACAGGTGTATAAGGCTGTGTGCCCCCTTCTTGACCAAAAGTAGATCTATCTACATAAACACCGCCAATAAATCTAGAAATTACACCCCCTGCGACTGCTGATTGATTATGTAATGTATAATATGCTCTTCTTAAATCTTCATAAGTTTCACCTTTTGCAGTAAACTGAGTTTTTAAGTTTTTCATCATTGAATTTACCAATTCAAATCTATTAATTGAATAGGTGATTTGGTCATTAGATAAATCACCAATCATAACTCTTGGGTCAATTGCTTTACCTGGAGAACGCATATCATCAGCATCATTCCCGAAAATTAATTCAGGTTTCGTAGATTTATTTAATAAAACAACCATTTCTGAATCGTCTTTAAAATCTTGATATCCAAACTGTACAGCCCAAATATCATAAGGTCCAACTGCCATATCAGCATATTGTCCTTGTTTACTTCTGTCGTTTGTAATATTTATTCCTGCATAATCCATTACAGAACCTGTTAAGGCTTTTCCTTTAATAAAGTCTGCATCTGCTAATTGTTCAGGCGAGAATAATTGACTCGCTTTCATGTTATGATTTAACCCTAATGTGTGCCCAACTTCGTGCATAATTAAAGATTTCATTCCCTCTTTCTTAAGAGCGTCCATATCTAAATCAGAAGCCCCAGTTGCTTGTAAAACAGCAGACCCTAATTGTATATTATCATGCATTACATGTCCCATAGAACAATGGTTAAGATTTTGCTTTTCAAAGAACTTTGTAACCTCTAACTCTTCTGAAGTTTCTAACTCCATATTAGTAGTTGCATCATTATATAATTTGTCTGCAAAAACTCTATTTGTAAAATGCACGAACTCTAGCATAATGTCTGCCCCTAAAATTTCACCAGTTCTTGGGTTTACAAAACTTGGTCCATAACCACCAAAAGGAGGGTTTGGAGAAGATGTCCAACGTAAAACATTATAACGCACATCACCTGCATCCCAATCTGCATCATCTGGTTGTACTTTTACAGCCATTGCATTTTTAAATCCAGCTTTTTCAAAAGCTACATTCCAAGCTAAAACCCCTTCTTTAATTGTTTCTCTCCATTCTAGAGGAGTTGTGTTTTCTATCCACCAAGTAATTGGAGTTACCGGTTCTGATATAGCAGCCTCTGGATTTTTTTTAACCAACTTCCATCTATGAATCATATCTCTATAATTTATAGTGCTTGTAGCTGTCATGTCATTCGTTTCTGTTAAAAAATAACCAACCCTAGCATCATCCATTCTTGGTGAATAGTCATCTTTTGGCATATTCATAAACGTATGAAAAACTTTGATAGAAACATTTCTTCCATCTGTAACTGCAGCAGAACCACCATTTAGAACAGAGGGGTTACTGTATACATATTGAGTTTTTACATTGGTGTTTTCAGGATAATTTTTAATCTCATTTATTTTCGACTTTTTTTTATCAAAATTCCCTAAACTAAAAGCCAAAGGAGACCTTCCAGGTCTTTTAGGACCTTTAACTCTTGTAAATGTTTCTGATAAAAATAATCCATCAGCATCTATTAAATATTCACCATTTTTTGCATCTAAAGCTAATATTTTTCCAGTGGCCATTACAGCATCACTTATGTTTGCTTCAGAAGATTTTGATAAGGCACTATTTTTATCAAAATAGAAAGAAGTGTTAGGCGTAATAAAATCAAGTTTATTAAAGTATTTTTTTACTTGAAATACAGAATTACCTCTAAATGCGCCTCTAAATGCGCCTGCCTCAGTTACGCCGTCAGCAATTTGAGAGAAATATATAAAATCTTTGTTTAGTTGATTTTCTTTTACCAAAAGTTTTACCGAACCAGTTATCGTGTCTTGATAAATAGTAAATAAACCTTCAATTTTTTTGCTGCTTTTTGTTAAATCTTTAATTGATTTTTCTTTCTTTTTTAAAGGCTTTTTTATAGTAGTTATGGTTTCCTTTTTTTTCTTTTTCCAAAATTGTGCATTTACATCTTCCACTCCTAAAAAGGTAAGCATTAAGAATACTGTGCAAAGAACTTTAAATTTACTTGAATAGATAGTTTTCATTTAATGTTTTGAGTTTATTTGAAATAATTTATTATTATATTTTCCTCTTATTTAATTCGATATTTATGTCATTTTAAAGTTTAATTTCATATTAAATCAAACTAAAGCTATCCAAATATAAAAATTTACAATTGACCTATCTATTAAAGCTATGTAAATCTTTTTTTAAGCTCTTAATAAAGGCGTATTTTTATCGTGATGAAAAATAACAAAAAAAGAAAAGGTTTTGTCTTTAAAACTTACGAAGCAGAAAACCAATCTCCTTTTGAAAAACTATTTGAAATTTTCAAGGAACTGATTACACATACTTCAGGAGATTTTGACGAAGCAATAGATTGGATGCGTTCTTTAGACGTAGAATATAGTTTGACGGACGAAAATTATACTATTGATGATTTTGTAGAGGATTTAAAAAAGAAAGGATATATAAAAGAGGAAGTAAAAGGAGATGGAACAGGTGGTACAAAAATTACCCCGAAAACAGAACGCGCAATAAGGCAGCAAGCGTTAAATCATATTTTTGGAAAAATTAAAAGAAGTGGTGCCGGAAATCATAAAAGTAAATCTCCAGGAATAGGAGACGAACATACAGGCGACTTGAGAGCGTATCAATTTGGTGACTCTTTAGATAAAGTATCCATAACAGAGAGTATCAAGAATGCTCAAATTAATAATGGCCTAGATAATTTTAATCTAACAGAAAATGATTTGGTCGTGGAAGAAACACTTCACAAAAGCCAAATGAGTACTGTCTTAATGATAGACATTAGCCATTCTATGATACTGTACGGAGAGGATAGGATTACACCTGCCAAAAAAGTAGCAATGGCTTTAGCGGAATTAATTACAACTCGGTATCCAAAAGATACGCTAGATATTATTGTCTTTGGTAACGACGCTTGGTCTATTAAAATTAAAGATTTACCGTATTTACAAGTAGGGCCATATCACACAAATACAGTTGCCGGTTTAAATTTAGCGATGGATTTACTGCGAAGAAAGAGAAATACCAACAAACAAATTTTTATGATTACCGATGGGAAACCAAGTTGCTTGCGCTTACCAGATGGCCAATATTATAAGAATAGTAATGGTTTAGACGAACACATTGTAAATAAATGTTATGCAATGGCACAGCAGGCAAGAAAACTACACATTCCAATTACCACTTTTATGATTGCTCAAGACCCCTATTTAATGCAATTTATTAGGGCATTCACAAAAGCAAACCAAGGAAAAGCATTTTATACAGGTTTAAAAGGTTTGGGGGAAATGATTTTTGAAGATTACGAAACGAATAGAAAGAAAAGAATTAAAGGATAACAATAAGTTACAAAATTGCAAAATAAAGAAGTTGCAAAGTTTGTTTTATATAAAATAAAATATGAATATAAGTAAGTTAAAAACATTAGGACAATTAGTAAAATCTGGATATACATCGAGATCTATTAAAGACGAGTTACGAGAAAATCTTATTAGTAAAATAATGAGTAAAGAAACTGTTTTTAAAGGAGTTCATGGTTATGAAAATACCGTAATTCCAGAATTAGAAAGAGCAATTTTAAGCAAGCACAATATTAATTTATTAGGTTTACGAGGACAAGCAAAAACGCGTTTGGCAAGATTGATGGTCAATTTATTAGATGAATATATTCCAGTTGTAGAAGGTTCTGAAATTAATGATGATCCATTGCACCCGATTTCAAGATTTGCGATTGAAACGATCAAAGAAAAAGGAGATAATACACCTATTTTCTGGATGCACAGGGACGAGCGTTTTGCAGAAAAACTAGCAACGCCAGATGTTACTGTTGCAGATATTATTGGTGATGTTGACCCTATAAAAGCAGCAAACTTAAAGTTAAGTTATGCAGATGATAGGGTGATTCATTATGGGATGATCCCAAGAGCTAACAGATGTATTTTTGTCATTAATGAATTACCAGACTTGCAAGCCAGAATTCAGGTGGCATTATTTAATATTTTACAAGAAGGTGATATTCAAATAAGAGGATTTAAAATGCGTCTAAATTTAGACATGCAGTTTATTTTTACTGCAAATCCTGAAGATTACACCAATAGAGGAAGTATTGTTACCCCTCTAAAAGATAGAATTGGTTCGCAAATCTTAACGCACTATCCAGAAGACATAGAAACTGCAAAAACAATTACACAGCAAGAAACAAAAAAAGCAAGTGCTCAGAAAGAATTTATAGATGTACCAGAGCTATCAAGAGATTTATTAGAGCAAATAGTATTCGAAGCCAGAGATAGTGAATATATAGATGCTAAAAGTGGCGTTAGTGCACGTTTAAGTATTTCTGCATTTGAAAATTTATTAAGCACAGCAGAAAGAAGAGCATTATTATCTGGAGATGAAAAAACAACCATTCGCTTAAGCGATTTTGACGGAATTATTCCGGCCATCACTGGTAAGGTCGAATTAGTTTATGAAGGAGAACAAGAAGGTGCTCATGTGGTTGCTGACGGTCTAATTAAAAAAGCAGTAACAACATTGTTTCCAATTTATTTTCCTGAAATTAAAAAATTAGAAAAACAAGGCGAAGAAACACCTTATGATGATATTATTTCTTGGTTCTTTAATACCGAAGAAGATTTTGAATTACTAGATGATCATACTGAAGAGCAGTACAAAGCAGAATTAAATAAAGTAAAACCTTTAGATCAATTTATAAAAGAACAACAGCCAAACATGAATGAAGCAGATACTTATTTCATGAAAGAATTTATATTGTGGGGTTTAGTTGAATTTAAAAAATTAAGCAAATATCGCTTTGCTGAAGGAACGCAGTTTAAAGACCCTTATGGTAGTTTTATAAGTGGACTATAATTGCTTACCTATTTCCATGAAATTTAATATTAGTGGCAAAAAACCGAATTATTTCTATAATTCGGTTTTTTCTTTAGGTCTCTTTATTTTTAGTCGATAGAAACAATAAATATACTATTTTTTCCAAATTTTATTTGGAAAAACAACCACGCTTTCGTGGCCATTTTTACCGACGGAAGACACACCAAAAAAGAAGTTATCTATCACAATTCCATCTAATATAAATTGGGTTGCTTCTACATATCTAGAATGGTCCCAAGTCGGCGATGTGGTATTACGCCAATAAATCTTATACCCTTTTGCCCCTTCAACCTTACTCCACTTTAACCTAGCATTTGCCTCTACAATTCCGCCAATAAAAACCTCTTTTGGCGCTTCTAATGCCCACGCTAAACTTGCCAAATTAATAGCATTAACGGCAGTTAACTTTTTAGCGTACCCAAAATTTACATGTTCAAAAGTATCACCATAATTAATTCCATTTTCAATTCTAATATCTTGATGCTGTTGTGTATAATTCTCATGTGCTTCCATAATTCTTATTCCTGCAAAACCCAAATCATTAAAAGGTCTGTGATGACCTCCTCTTCCAAATCTATCCAATCTATAAATCATCATCGGATTCATTTCTGGCATATATATTTTTACATTTTTATGTATATACCTTGCCAATTGTCTAGAAATCCCATCTACTTCACCACCGTAAAAACGTCTCATTTTACGCGCTCTTTCAGTTTCATTTGCAGGAACAGGTTCAGAAAAAATTCTGAACGAACGATTGTCTATAACCCCATCTAAACCAGTAATATTACCAATCATATCATTATTTAAAATTCCGATAATATCCCAGCCTTTGTCGACAGCATATTTTGCCAAACCAGCACCACCAAATAATCCTTGCTCCTCACCAGAAAGGCCTACATATATAATACTACTCTCAAATTTGTATTTACTTAAAACTCTTGCGGCCTCAATAGTCCCTGCCATTCCTGAGGCATTGTCGTTGGCACCAGGTGCGTCCGTAGTAAAATCCATAGTATCACTTGCACGAGAATCTATATCCCCACTCATAATTACATACTTGTTTGGGTATTTTATTCCTCTTTGAATTGCAACTACGTTTACAATCCAAGCGTCATGTGGTACTCTTCTATTCCCCTCTTTTGTTACAAAATCTTTCTGATAAAAAACATTCATACAATTGTCACATTCTTGAGAAATATTTTCAAATTCTGATTTTATCCAACGTCTTGCAGCACCAATACCTTGTGTATTAGAAATGGTATCAGAAAATGTATTTCTTGTTCCAAATTCAGTTAAAGTTTTTACGTTTGCTTTGATTCTTTCTAAAGAAACTGCATTTATAATATCATATATTTTTGAATCTGTTTGGGCAAATGTAGAAATTGTAAATAATAAGAATAAAATGGAAATACTTTTCATTAAAATAAATTTTAGAGAACTAAAATACAAAAGAAAAAGGAAAGTATTTTGTATTAAGCTATACTCTTTTGCATATTAACACTCTTAAATAAAATGAATTCCTCTTAATAATATAGATTTTATAAATAGTTTTATCAATTATTAGATATCAATTCATAAGAAAAATTTTAGAATCATTAGTATATTTATACTCTTGTTTAATTTTTGAAATACATCAAATGAAAATAATTGTTTCTCCAACAAAATCTTTAGATTTCGAAAGCAAAGTGCCAACTAAGTTGCATTCGCAACCTCGTTTCTTGGACCAATCTAAAAAATTGAACACCAAATTAAAAACACTTTCTAAAAAAGAAATTGGTAATTTAATGAGTGTTTCTGAAGCCTTATCTCAACTAAATTATGAACGCAACCAAAATTGGGAAACTCCATTCACAAAAGAAAACGCAAAACAGGCAGTATACTCTTTTACTGGTGCCGTTTTTAAAGGAATAGATGTAAACTCTTTAGCTGAAGAAAAAATACCTGTATTACAAGATAGATTGCGAATTTTATCTGGTTTGTATGGCTTATTAAAACCATTAGATTTAATACAACCGTACCGCTTAGAAATGGGAACAAAATTAAAAGTTGATAACACAGAAAATCTCTATAAATTTTGGAATAATAAGCTTGCCGATTCTTTAAATGAAGAATTAAAAGAGAATGAGTTATTGATAAACTTAGCAAGTGCAGAGTATTTTAGAGCATTGCCAGCAAATGCATTAAAAGTACCAATGATTACTCCTATTTTTAAAGATTTAAAAAACGGTCAATATAAAATTGTGATGACTTATGCCAAAAAAGCACGTGGCCTAATGGTTCGTTTTATTATAGAAAACGAAATAAATACCATAGAACAGCTAAAAGGTTTTAATGTTGATAATTATCGTTTTTCTGCTGAGATGTCTACTGAAACGGAATTACTATTTACACGTTAAAGTTTAGAATTTTCTATTCATACTTTAAGATATTTACAGTGCTTCGTGAATTAATTTTTCATACGATGCATTACCCAAGTATGAGGGGCGGTAACAGCAAATAATATTACAAAAACAACGGTAGCTAATAGCTTAATCTCTGGTAATAATTGATACAGAACTAAAAGACCGGCAATGCTTATTACCCAATAAATTAGAGCTTTTTTTACGTAAGTAATAACATTTCTCTTATTTAAACTTCCAGAAATAAATTCTATTTGATGTATAATTGACGGTATTGAATGCCAAAGAATAAAATAAATAGCAAAACCTAAAATTAAGGAAGAGGTATTAAAAACAAGAAAAAGTAGGACCAAATAAAGAAACTCTCTTAAAAATAATACTGACTCATTCCTTTTCATTAAAATTAAATATACACTTCCAGTACTTAAAAAAATAGCACTTACAATTAGAGTAATCTCAATTTGAATCTTAGAAAAAGTTAGCCCTGTTAACTCTGTCATTATAACATCTACATCAGACATGGATTGATAAAAAAGTAAAGCAAAAATAAATAGACCATACGATAAAAAGTAAACAGCATTAAAACCAAAATTTACATTTATTTTATGACTAAGATGCTCTTCACCAAAATGGTATGCACTTAAAACAACAAACAAGACAATTGCAACAAATGAACTTAACAAATAAATTACAACACATAATAATATAATACCAATATATATCAAAAGGTTTTTTATCAGTTTTTTATCTTTTTGATCCTTAGTAGACAAAATTAATAAATCATTAGCTCCGTGCAAGATACCAACCGAGATAACCATTATATATGCTAAGAAATCTTCTACTACCTCCCCAAATTGAATACTGACCCAAAACAAGAAAAATGTAAAAAAAAGCATGAAATTTTCGTAATTTCTAATAAATATTGAATTCATACTGCAAACTTAATAATTTTATTCATATATTTGGTTTAACGTTTATATTAAAACGCTTAACAATTAATTACTAACTTAAATTTTTAACAATGAATTTATCATTAAATTTTTTATCAGTTGCTAAAATGGCAGCGGACGATTATGTTGGATTTACATTTTTTGTAGGATGTATGGCTATGATGGCTGCATCAGTATTTTTCTTCTTATCAATGAATAGTTTTGACAAGAAATGGAGAACTTCAATCCTTGTATCTGGTTTAATTACTTTTATTGCAGCAGTGCACTATTTTTACATGAGAGATTATTGGGCTTCTTTTGGAGAATCTCCAACTTTTTTCCGTTATGTAGATTGGATTTTAACTGTACCATTAATGTGTGTTGAGTTTTACTTAATATTAAAAGTAGCAGGAGCAAAAAAATCTATGATGTGGAGATTGATCTTCTTATCTGTAATTATGCTTGTTACCGGATATATCGGAGAAACTTTAGATAGAGAAAATGCATGGTTCTGGGGATTAATTTCAGGAGCAGCGTACTTTGTAATTGCATATGATATTTGGTTAGGAGCTGCTAAAAAATTAGCTGTTGCAGCTGGTGGAGCAGTTTTAAAAGCTCACAAAGCTTTATGTTGGTTCGTATTAGTAGGTTGGGTAATCTATCCAATTGGATATATGGCTGGAACTCCAGGATGGTACGAAGGTATTTTTGGAGGCATGAACTTAGATGTTATTTATAACATTGGAGATGCTATTAACAAAATAGGATTTGGTTTAGTTGTTTACACTTTAGCTGTAAATAGCTCAAACGATTAATTAGATATTGATTATTGATTAGTCAAAAAAATCCCCAAGAAATGATTTAGACCTATTCTTGGGGATTTTAAATTTAATTGCAATTACATTAACTGTACTTACAAAAAGAAATTACTTCGTTTTGAATGGTAAGTATGGACTTTTTATCCAATTCACCAAACTAGAAATAATACTATAGAAGAACTTATAGATTGCTAAAGAAACATAAAGTTTAGCTAAAACTACAGCTACACCAACGTACTCCCAAGCAACAGACATTAAGCCATTCCAACTCCATGCGCTTCCTGCAACCATTGTAGGATCCCAATTAGCCCAATCGTTTGCTAAAATGTTTCCCAAAAACTCAAGCTGTAAAGCATTTGCTAATTCTGAAGTAGCAGCCATTGGTAAAGCATAAGCATACTCAATATTAGAAATCCAAGCCGTAGCAAAATCTCCAGAAATATTCATTGAAGTAGCCCAAGATAATGTCATAGCAAAAGCACCAAATAATGCAACCAATGCTGCTACGTGTCCGAAAACTTTAATATTGGCAATCGCTAAATCTCTAAAAATAAAATCGATAGTGCCACTTTCAGATGAAGCTAAACTATCTCCTGCAGATCTTATTACCTGAGAAATAGGAAATGCAGCATACACCCAAATAAGCATAGAAAGAATATTTGCTAAAATATCTAATTTCTCTCCCATTCCACCCGACCAAATTGGTGATAGAGTAATCATTAAAGATGCTAATAAAACTACAAGTGCAGAAATACTGTAAAATTTGCCAACCCACTTTGGGATGTTTCCTTCTGAATCTTGAACACCTGCATTAAAAGTGTTTCCTGGTAACTTAGAATTGATCAATTGAGGTAGATCAATTAACTTGTTTAAAAATTTTTCCATTATAAATATATATTGATTAGTAAATCAATAATACAAATAATTAACTAATTACAATATATTAATTTTTTAACACCTTTATTATTACATTAATAACATGTGTTAAATAAAATTACAATAATCATAAATTATCAGTAATAGTAATACTTAAGAGCAGTATTTAATATTTAACAATTTTTAAATTAGTCTGTTAATAACTTATTTTTATTTAAATTTATAAAAATCTGATTATGAGTCTTTTTGAATAAATAATGCTCTATTTTAGAAATTAAAAAAAATATAAACCAGAGATTCTAATATTCAAAAAACGAGAAGTAAAAAACTAATTAATTTAAATTTTTTAATATATATAGATTCTAATAATACGCTAGCAATCTGCCAAACCAACATTAATAGCTAAGCCACCTTCTGAAGTTTCTTTATAATTTTTATGCATATCTTTTGCAGTTTCCCACATGGTATCAATTACGTTATCCAAGGGAACTTTAACTTCTTTAGGATCGGTTTCTAAAGCCATTTCTGCAGCATTAATAGCCTTAATAGCACCCATTGCATTTCTTTCTATACAGGGTACTTGAACTAAACCTCCAATAGGATCACAAGTTAAACCCAAATGATGTTCCATTGCAATTTCTGC